>NZ_JBFUIH010000011.1:0-133737 GCF_056401975.1 Pseudomonas sp. P4_C8
ACCTACCTGATCGATCAATCCAGGACGCGTCTTGAACGCCTGGGCTTCTTTAAAGAAGTGAACGTCGAAACCCCGGCTGTGCCAGGTGTCGATGACCAGGTTGACGTGAACTACGGCGTTGAAGAACAGGCTTCCGGTTCGATCACTGCCAGCATTGGCTTCGCACAAAGTGCCGGCCTGATCCTCGGTGGTTCGATCACCCAGAACAACTTCCTGGGTACCGGTAACAAGGTCAGCATCGGCTTGACCAAAAGCGAATACCAGAGCCGCTATAACTTCGGTTATGTCGACCCGTACTGGACTGCTGACGGTGTGAGCCTGGGTTACAACGCTTTCTATCGCACCACCAACTACGATGATCTTGATGTCGACGTAGCAAGCTATGCCGTAGACAGCTTGGGTGCTGGTGTGAGCGTCGGTTACCCGATCAGCGAAACATCGCGTCTGACCTTTGGTCTGACTGGACAGCAAGACAAGATCAAGACCGGTCAATACACCGTCGACGAGATTTTCGACTTTGTTAACCGTGAAGGCGACGAATACCTGAACTTCAAGGCTTCAGCTGGCTGGTCCGAGTCCACCCTGAACAAAGGCGTATTGGCGACCCGTGGTCATTCTCAAAGTTTGACGGCGGAAGTCACCACACCGGGTAGCGATCTGTCGTTCTTCAAGCTCGATTACCGTGGCCAGTTGTTCCAGCCATTGTCTGAAAACTACACCATGCGCCTGCATACTGAATTGGGTTATGGCGATGGGTACGGCTCGACGGACGGCTTGCCGTTCTACGAAAACTACTTCGCTGGTGGTTTCAATTCGGTTCGTGGCTTCAAGGACAGTACGTTGGGCCCGCGCAGTACGCCGAGCCGTGGCCAGGGTGTTACTGGTAACCAGGGTACTCTTGCAGACCCGGATCAGGATCCACTGCCGTTCGGCGGCAACGTCCTGATTCAAGGTGGTGCAGAGCTTCTGTTCCCGCTGCCGTTCGTCAAGGATCAACGTTCCTTGCGCACTTCGGTATTCTGGGATGTGGGTAATGTGTTTGACTCCAAGTGCGAGCAAACCACCAATACCAACCCTCAGTCGAAGTCCAATACGCAATGTAACGATATCAGCTTCAGCGACATGGCCAGCTCCGTGGGTGTTGGTGTTACATGGGTAACAGCGCTGGGGCCGCTGAGTTTCGCACTGGCAATGCCGGTAAAAGAACCGGATAACGCTGAAACTCAAGTGTTCCAATTCTCTCTTGGCCAGACGTTCTAAGCGTCTGCTCCAGAATAACGACAATGGATTTTGTAGGAGTGCATCGTGCGTAAGTTGACTCAATTGGTTCTCCTCGCCACCGTACTGGTAGCAGGTCCGGCTTTTGCCGACATGAAAATCGCCGTTCTGAACTATCAGATGGCTTTGCTGGAATCCGACGCGGCCAAGAAATACGCCGTGGATGCCGAGAAGAAGTTTGGCCCGCAACTGACCAAGCTCAAGACGCTGGAAAGCAGTGCCAAAGGCATTCAGGATCGTCTGATGGCTGGTGGCGACAAGATGCAGCAAGGCGAGCGTGAGCGCCTTGAACTCGAGTTCAAGCAAAAGGCTCGTGACTTCCAGTTCCAGTCCAAGGAACTGAACGAAGCGAAAGCCGTTGCCGACCGTGAAATGCTGAAGCAGCTCAAGCCGAAACTGGACAGCGCTGTGGAAGAAGTTATCAAGAAAGGTGCTTTTGACCTGGTCTTCGAGCGTGGCGCAGTGATTGATGTCAAGCCTCAGTACGACATCACTCGCCAGGTTATCGAGCGCATGAATCAGCTGAAGTAATCATGACAGCGACTATAAAGCTCGGTCAGTTGGCCGAGTTCCTCGGCGCCACGCTACGTGGCGACCCGGAGAAAGAAATTACTGGGCTGGCCACTTTGCAAGAGGCTGGCCCAGCTCAGTTGAGCTTTCTCGCAAACCCTCAATACCGCAAATACCTGGCAGACAGCCGGGCCGCAGCACTGTTGCTGAAGGCCGCCGATGCCGAAGGTTTTGCCGGTAATGCGCTGGTGGTGCCTGATCCGTATCTGGCCTACGCGCGTATTTCCCACCTGTTCGATCCAAAGCCGAAAGCGGCTGCCGGTATTCATCCGACAGCGGTAGTGGCAGCGGACGCGGTTGTTGATCCAGCGGCGAGCATCGGCGCCTTTGCCGTGATCGAAAGCTGCGCGCGTATTGCCGCGGGTGTGACCATTGGTGCACATTGCTTCATCGGTGCCCGCTGCGAGATTGGTGAGGGTGGCTGGCTGGCCCCGCGGGTCACGCTGTATCACGACGTACGCATCGGCAAACGAGTGGTCATTCAGTCAGGTGCCGTGCTTGGTGGCGAAGGTTTCGGTTTTGCCAACGAGAAAGGTGTCTGGCAGAAAATTGCCCAGATTGGTGGTGTGCTGGTCGGTGACGATGTGGAAATTGGCGTGAACACCGCTATTGATCGCGGTGCGTTGGCCGATACCATTCTTGGCAATGGTGTGAAGCTCGACAACCAGATCCAGATCGCCCATAACGTTCAGGTCGGTGATCACACCGCCATGGCCGCCTGTGTGGGGATCTCCGGCAGCACCAAAATCGGCAAGCATTGCATGCTCGCTGGTGGCGTAGGGCTGGTGGGACATATCGAAATTTGCGACAACGTTTTCATCACCGGGATGACCATGGTGACCCACTCGATTACCGAAAAGGGTTCCTATTCTTCCGGTACGGCAATGCAGCCAGCAGCCGAATGGCGCAAAAGCGCGGCTCGCATCCGTCAGCTCGATGACATCGCGCGGCGTCTGCGACAGCTGGAAAAGCGTGTAGGGGAAGTGACCCCTGACGGTAATGCTTCATCAGATGGCTGATACCATTTCCATATCAAGTATGCACAGCCGTTAGACTGCCTGCTTGATTTGCTAGAGGGGCGCGTGTCAGTCGCGCGCTCCCAATCTTTACATAGGCTTCCCCCCGAAATGATGGACATCAACGAGATTCGCGAATACCTGCCTCACCGTTACCCGTTCCTGCTGGTGGACCGGGTCGTGGATCTGGATGTGGAAGGCAAGCGCATTCGCGCCTACAAGAATGTCAGCATCAACGAACCGTTCTTCAATGGTCACTTCCCTGCGCATCCAATCATGCCGGGCGTACTGATCATCGAGGCGATGGCTCAGGCTGCCGGGATCCTTGGTTTCAAAATGCTCGACGTGAAACCGGCGGACGGCACCCTTTACTACTTCGTGGGCTCTGACAAGCTGCGCTTCCGTCAGCCAGTGCTGCCGGGCGATCAGTTGATCCTTGAAGCCAAGTTCCTGAGCTGCAAGCGTCAGATCTGGAAGTTCGAATGCCAGGCTTCGGTCGACGGCAAACCAGTCTGCTCCGCTGAAATCATCTGTGCGGAACGCAAGCTATGAGTTTGATTGACCCTCGCGCAATCATCGATCCGACGGCCGTTCTGGCCGACGACGTCGAGGTCGGCCCGTGGTCGATCGTCGGCGCAGGTGTGGAAATCGGCGAGGGAACAGTGATCGGGCCGCACGTGATTCTCAAAGGCCCGACCCGAATCGGTAAGCACAACCGCATCTACCAGTTTTCGTCGGTAGGTGAGGACACGCCCGATCTGAAATACAAAGGCGAAGAAACCCGTCTGGTCATCGGTGACCACAACGTCATCCGTGAAGGCGTGACGATTCATCGCGGGACTGTTCAGGACCGTTCGGAAACGACCCTGGGCGATCACAACCTGATCATGGCCTATGCCCACATCGGCCACGACAGCGTTATCGGTAACCACTGCATCCTGGTCAACAACACTGCGCTGGCCGGGCATGTGCACGTAGAAGACTGGGCGATCCTCTCCGGTTTCACCCTGGTGCATCAGTATTGCCACATTGGCTCCCACAGCTTTTCCGGCATGGGGACTGCCATCGGCAAGGACGTTCCAGCATACGTCACGGTATTCGGCAACCCCGCCGAGGCCCGCAGCATGAACTTCGAGGGCATGCGTCGTCGTGGTTTCAGCGAAGACGCGATCCACGCACTGCGTCGTGCCTACAAGGTGGTTTATCGCCAGGGCCTGACGATCGAGCAAGCGCTCACCGAACTCGCCGAACCCTCTGACCAGTTCCCGGAGGTCGCGGTATTCCGTGACTCCATCCAGTCTTCGACTCGCGGCATCACCCGTTAATCATGGCTAATCTGCGTATTGCGCTGGTAGCGGGTGAGGCTTCCGGTGACATTCTGGGCGCGGGCCTCATGCGCGCACTCAAGGCTCAGCATCCGGCGGTGGAATTCATTGGTGTCGGTGGCCCGTTGATGCAGGCTGAAGGGCTGGTCTCATGCTTCCCCATGGAACGGCTATCGGTCATGGGCCTGGTGGAAGTGTTGGGGCGACTGCGTGAATTGCTGGCGCGTCGCAAAAAGCTGATCGCCGACCTGATCGCCGAAAAGCCGGACGTGTTCATCGGTATCGATGCCCCGGACTTCAATCTCAATATCGAACTCAAGCTGCGTCAGGCCGGGATCAAGACCGTGCATTACGTTAGCCCGTCGGTGTGGGCGTGGCGTCAGAAGCGTGTGCTGAAGATTCGCGAAGGCTGCGACCTGATGCTGACGCTGTTCCCGTTCGAAGCGAAATTCTATGAAGAGAAGGGCGTGCCGGTGCGGTTTGTCGGACACTCCCTGGCCGATGCGATTCCACTTGAGGCTGATCGAGCCGCCGCGCGGGCTGAGCTTGATTTGCCGGACGGTCCGCTGGTTGCTCTGATGCCTGGCAGTCGTGGTGGTGAAGTGGGCCGGCTCGGTGCATTGTTCCTCGACACCGCCCAGCGCCTGCGCGCCCTGCGTCCGGGCGTGCGATTCGTCATGCCGTGCGCCAACCCGGAACGCCGCGCACAGCTTGAAGAGCTGCTGGCCGGTCGTGATCTGCCGCTGACTTTGCTCGATGGCAAATCCCATCTGGCATTGGCGGCCTGCGACGCGGTGCTGATCGCTTCCGGTACGGCTACCCTTGAAGCGTTGCTGTACAAGCGGCCGATGGTGGTGGCGTATCGACTGGCGCCCCTGACGTTCTGGATTCTCAAACGGATGGTGAAAAGTCCTTACGTTTCGTTGCCGAACCTGCTGGCCCAGCGCTTGTTGGTGCCCGAGTTGCTGCAGGACGATGCGACGGTCGAAGCCCTCGCTCAAACACTTTCACCCTTGATCGAAGGTGGCGAGGAACAGACTCGCGGCTTCGACGAAATCCACCGTACCTTGCGCCTGGACGCCTCCAATCAGGCGGCGGACGCAATACTGAACCTGATCGGCAAACCACAATGAGCAAAACCAGCATTCAGATGGGCCTGGACTTCACCCTGGTCGCCGAAGTCGAAGACCTCGTGGCCGGTGTCGACGAAGTCGGTCGCGGCCCGCTCTGCGGTGCAGTGGTCACGGCTGCAGTGATCCTCGATCCAAATCGACCGATCCTCGGCCTGAATGACTCAAAGAAGCTCACCGAAGCCCGCCGCGAAAAACTCTATGACGAAATTTGCGAAAAAGCCCTGAGCTGGTGCATCGCTCGGGCCGAAGTCGAAGAAATCGACGAGCTGAACATCCTGCACGCCACCATGCTGGCGATGCAGCGCGCGGTCGAAGGCCTGCACATTCAGCCGAAACTGGCGATGATCGACGGCAATCGTTGCCCGAAACTGTCCATGCGCGCTGAAGCGGTAGTGCAGGGCGACGGCAAGGTCCCGGCCATTGCTGCGGCATCGATTCTGGCCAAGGTCAGCCGCGACCGCGAAATGGCGGCGTTTGAACTGATTTACCCGGGTTACGGCATCGGCGGGCACAAAGGCTACCCGACGCCCGTTCATCTGGAAGCGCTGGCCCGCTTGGGGCCGACGCCGATTCACCGCCGCTCGTTCGCCCCGGTCCGCCTGGCGTACGAGGCGCGGGAAAGTCTGATCGAGAGTTAGTCGCAAGGCTGATGTTTTTTCCAAGGCCCGGTACAATCCGGGCCTTGTTGTTTTCATGACATAACGCAGGATCACTATGCCGGCTTCATTCGTTCACCTACGCCTGCACACTGAGTATTCCCTGGTCGACGGTCTGGTGCGGATCAAACCGCTGGTCAAGACCCTGGTCGGCATGAACATGCCTGCCGTAGCGGTCACTGATCAGAACAACATGTGTTCCCTGGTCAAATTCTATAAAGCCTCCATGGGTGCCGGGATCAAGCCGATCTGCGGTGCCGACTTGTGGCTGTCGAACAAGGACCCAGACAACGCCCTGAGCCGGATCAGTCTGCTGGCCATGAACGCGGTCGGCTATCGCAACCTGACCGAACTGATCTCCCGTGGCTTCATTGACGGCCAGCGCAATGGCTCGGTCATCATCGAGCGCGAATGGGTGGCCGAGGCCAGCGAAGGCTTGATCATGCTGTCGGCGGCGAAAGAGGGCGAAATCGGCCTGGCCATGCTCAGCGGCAACCCGGCCGAGGCGGAAAACCTCGCACGCGAATGGATGACGGTGTTCCCGGATCGCTTCTATCTGGAAATCCAGCGCACCAATCGCCCCAACGACGAAGAGCAGCTGCACGGTGCCGTGGCCTTGGCCGAGAAAATCGGCGCGCCACTGGTCGCGACCAACGACGTGCGCTTCATCAAGCAGGAAGACTTCGCCGCCCACGAAACCCGCGTGTGCATTGGTGAGGGCCGTGCCCTCGACGATCCTCGGCGTTCGAAGAATTACAGCGATCAGCAGTACCTCAAAAGCGCCGAGGAAATGGCTGAGCTGTTCAGTGACCTGCCCGAGGCGCTGGAAAACACTGTCGAGATCGCCAAGCGCTGCAACATCGAAGTGAAGCTGGGCAAGCACTTCCTGCCCAACTTCCCGATTCCCGATGGCATGACCATCGACGAGTATTTCCGCAAGGTGTCCTTCGATGGCCTGGAAGAGCGTCTGACCGTTCTGTTACCCAAGGACACCACAGAAGACTATGAAGCCAAGCGTCAGGTCTACGTCGACCGGCTGAATTTCGAGCTGGATATCATCATCCAGATGGGCTTCCCCGGTTACTTCCTGATCGTGATGGACTTTATCCAGTGGGCCAAGAGCAACGGCGTACCGGTAGGTCCTGGCCGGGGGTCGGGTGCCGGGTCGCTGGTGGCCTATGTACAGAAGATCACCGACCTCGATCCGCTGGAATATGACCTGCTGTTTGAACGTTTCCTTAACCCGGAACGGGTATCGATGCCCGACTTCGACGTCGACTTCTGCATGGACGGTCGTGATCGGGTGATTGAATACGTGGCCGAGAAATACGGTCGCAACGCGGTAAGCCAGATCATCACCTTCGGTTCCATGGCAGCCAAGGCTGTGGTCCGCGACGTGGCGCGGGTGCAGGGCAAGTCCTACGGTCTGGCGGATCGTCTGTCGAAGATGATTCCGTTTGAAGTCGGCATGACCCTGGAAAAGGCGTATGAGCAGGAAGAGATCCTGCGTGACTTCATCAAGGTCGATGAAGAAGCCGCCGAAATCTGGGAAATGGCCCGCAAGCTCGAAGGCGTTGTGCGAAACGTCGGCAAGCACGCCGGTGGTGTGGTTATTGCGCCGACCAAACTGACCGACTTCTCGCCGATCTATTGCGATGAGGCCGGTGACGGTCTGGTCACCCAGTTCGACAAGGATGACGTTGAAGCGGCCGGTCTGGTGAAGTTCGACTTCCTGGGTCTGCGGACCCTGACAGTTATCGATTGGGCGCTGAAAACCATCAACCGCGACCGCGCCAAGGTCGATCAACCGCCGCTGGACATCGCGTTTATTCCGCTGGACGACAAGCCAACCTACACGCTGCTGCAAAAAGCCGAAACCACGGCGGTGTTCCAGCTCGAATCCCGCGGCATGAAGGAGCTGATCAAAAAGCTCAAGCCTGACTGCCTGGAAGACTTGATCGCACTGGTGGCCCTGTTCCGTCCGGGCCCATTGCAATCGGGCATGGTGGACGACTTCATCAACCGTAAGCACGGTCGCGCCGAACTCGCGTACCCGCATTCGGATTACCAGTACGAAGGCCTCAAACCGGTACTGGCACCGACTTACGGCATCATCCTGTATCAGGAACAGGTGATGCAGATTGCCCAGGTCATGGCCGGTTACACCCTCGGTGGTGCGGACATGCTGCGTCGCGCCATGGGTAAGAAAAAGCCCGAAGAAATGGCCAAGCAGCGTGGCGGCTTCATTGAAGGTTGCGCGACCAACAACATCGACGCGGACCTGGCCGGTAACATTTTTGACCTGGTGGAGAAGTTCGCCGGTTACGGTTTCAACAAGTCTCACTCCGCTGCGTACGGTCTGGTGTCGTACCAAACCGCGTGGTTGAAAACGCATTACCCGGCGCCGTTCATGGCGGCGGTGCTGTCGGCGGACATGCACAACACCGACAAGGTCGTGACCTTGATCGAAGAAATTCGCACCATGAAGCTGCGTCTCGACGCACCGGATGTGAATGCCTCCGAGTTCAAGTTCACGGTGAATGACGAAGGCCGGATTATTTACGGCCTTGGCGCGATCAAGGGCGTTGGCGAAGGTCCGGTGGAAGCGATCACCGAGGCGCGCCAGGACGGACCGTTCAAGGATCTGTTCGATTTCTGCGCCCGTGTCGATCTCAAACGTATCAACAAACGCACCCTGGACGGGTTGATCCGCAGCGGTGCGCTGGATCGTCTGGGGCCTTATTTCCATGATGAGCCGAAGGCTTATCAAGCGAGCATTGACCAGAATCGCGCTGTGTTGCTGGCCGCGATGGAAGGGGCGATCAAGGCCGCTGAACAAACCGCACGCACCCAGGACAGCGGCCATGCCGACTTGTTTGGCGGGTTGTTTGTCGAGGAAGACGCGGACGTCTATGCCAGCCATCGCAAGGCCAAGGAACTGACACTCAAGGAGCGGCTGAAAGGGGAGAAAGACACCCTGGGCCTGTACCTGACCGGTCACCCGATAGATGAATACGAAGGTGAAATCCGTCGCTTTGCCCGTCAGCGCATCATCGATCTGAAGCCGGCACGCGACACCCAGACGGTCGCCGGCATGATCATCGCCCTGCGAGTGATGAAGAACAAAAAGGGCGACAAAATGGGGTTCATCACCCTCGATGACCGCTCCGGACGGATCGAGGCTTCGCTGTTTGCCGAGGCGTTCCATTCTGCGCAGTCGCTGTTGCAGACTGATGCGATGGTGGTGGTCGAAGGTGAGGTCAGTAATGACGACTTCTCCGGAGGTCTGAAGCTGCGGGTCAAGCGGGTGATGAGCATGGAAGATGCACGCACCAACCTTGCCGAAAGCCTGCGCCTGAAGCTGCATACCAAGGATTTGAAGAACGATCAGCTACGCTGGCTGGGTGAATTGTTCAAGCGTCACCGCGGCGCGTGCCCGATCACCATGGAGTACACGAGCCCCGATGCGAAGGCCTTGCTGCAGTTCGGCGAGACCTGGCGAATCGACCCGGCGGATGCGTTGATTCAAGCCTTGCGTGACCAGTTCGGGCGAGACAACGTCTTCCTCCAATACCGTTGACGGTCAGGTGCCATTTTTTGTCATGAAGAGTGCGCCCTGATCTCGACCTGAATTTTTAATCTCGACCTGAACGCGCCTCTCCCTTAAGGTAGGGCGCGAATAGACAACCGGCCGGCCCAAGCTCTCTTGGACGTCGACCCAAGACGGACGCCTATGAACCCGAATTTTCTAGATTTCGAACAGCCGATCGCCGACCTGCAAGCCAAGATCGAAGAGTTGCGCTTGGTCGGTAACGACAATTCGCTGAATATCGGCGATGAGATCTCCCGCCTGCAGGACAAAAGCAGCACGCTGACCGAAGACATCTTCGGCAAGCTGACCAGCTGGCAGATCGCACGTCTGGCGCGTCACCCGAAACGTCCGTATACCCTGGACTACATCGAACACATCTTCACCGAGTTCGACGAATTGCACGGCGACCGTCACTTCTCTGATGACGCAGCCATCGTTGGCGGTATCGCTCGTCTGGACGACCAGCCGGTGATGATCATCGGTCACCAGAAAGGCCGTGAAGTGCGCGAGAAAGTTCGCCGCAACTTCGGCATGCCGCGTCCGGAAGGCTACCGCAAGGCGTGCCGCCTGATGGAAATGGCCGAGCGCTTCAAGATGCCGATCCTGACCTTTATCGACACCCCCGGCGCCTACCCTGGTATCGACGCTGAAGAGCGTAACCAGAGTGAGGCGATTGCCTGGAACCTGCGTGTCATGGCTCGCTTGAAAACCCCAATCATCGCCACCGTGATCGGTGAAGGTGGTTCCGGTGGTGCTCTGGCAATCGGTGTTTGCGATCAACTGAACATGCTGCAGTACTCGACCTACGCGGTAATTTCGCCGGAAGGTTGCGCATCGATCCTGTGGAAAACCGCCGATAAAGCGCCGGATGCCGCTGAAGCCATGGGCATCACCGCCGAGCGCCTGAAAGGCCTGGGCATTGTGGATAAGGTGATCAGCGAGCCATTGGGCGGCGCACATCGCAATCCAGCGGCGGCGGCGGCATCGATCCGTGCCGAGCTGACCTCGCAATTGGCGATGTTGAAGAAGTTCGACAATGACGCACTGCTGGCCCGCCGTTACGCGCGATTGATGAGCTACGGTCTCTGATCGAACGCTCCTGCATCATGTAGGAGCGAGGCTTGCCCGCGATTGGGACGCCTCGGTTTAACAGACCGACCGCGTTATCGTTCATCGCGAGCAAGCTCTGCTCCTACAGGTTTTGATGCGTCCATGACTCTTTGCGCAACACTTCTCAAGCAACTTGCACCGTGGCGTAACGCGTCAACCTGGCGTATTGCCTTCTCCGGTGGTCTCGATTCCACCGTCCTGCTGCACCTGCTCGCCCACCTCGCAAAAACCCAATCCCTGCCAGCGCTCAGCGCCATCCATGTCCATCACGGCCTTCAGGCTGCGGCGGATGCGTGGCCTGAACATTGTCAGGCCGTCTGTGATGCCTTGGGTGTGCCGTTAAAGGTGATTCACGTTCAAGTTCAGCCCGGCGCCAGCCTTGAGCGTGCCGCTCGGGATGCGCGTTACGGCGCATTCGTTGAAGCCACTCAGGCCAATGAACTGCTGCTGACCGCCCAGCACCGTGACGATCAGGCAGAAACCCTGTTGTTTCGACTGTTGCGCGGGGCAGGGGTGAGAGGTTTGTCGGGGATGCCGAGCCAGCGTCGGTTGGGCCGGGGTCATCTGCTGCGGCCATTGCTGGACGTCAGTCGCGGCGAACTTGAAGCCTATGCAACAGCCCATCAGCTGAGCTGGATCGAAGATCCTTCGAACCAGGATCGGCAGTTCTCTCGCAACTACCTGCGGCATCAGGTGTTCCCGGTGTTGACCGAGCGCTGGCCTCAAGCAGTGGCGACCATGGCCCGTAGCGCTGCGCACTTGAGCGAAGCGCAGGCATTGCTTGATGAGTTGGCACAGATCGATCTGGCCGAAGCGACCACGGTCAATGATTTTGACTGGCTGGGCTTGCCCTCTCTGGAGCTGGCTTCCCTCGCAAAACGCTCCGCCGCGCGCCAACGCAATGCGCTAAGCCACTGGCTCGCATCGCTGACGAGATTGCCTGACAGCGACCATTGGTCGGGTTGGGAGGATTTGCGCGATGCCTCCGGTGATGCTCGTCCGGTCTGGCGATTGGCGGATGGCGAACTGCATCGTTCGGCGGGGCGGATTTGGTGGCTGTCGGGCTATTGGCTATGCAGTCCGCCGCCTGCCGTCCAATGGGCTGATCCTTTGAAGTCGCTGGTGTTGCCGGAGAATGGCGTGCTCACGCTCACCGGGCAAATCCCCGATGGTCCACTGCAAATCCGCTATCGTGAGGGAGGTGAGGTCATGCATTTTGCTGATCGCGGCCACCGCGACCTGAAGCGTTTGCTCAACGAGCGCGGTGTTCCGGGCTTCGCCCGTGGCAGATTGCCGCTGGTCTATCGCGACGGGCAATTGCTGGCGGTGGCCAACGTACGGGGCTTGAATGGCAGTGGGCAGGAAGGCTGGCATTTGCATTGGCTGCCACCGAGCGAAGATCAAGGTTTGAGCTGAAAGGGGCTTTCCGGTAGACTACGCTCCCTTCTTGATACAACTTCTGTGGATTCGCCTGAATTGCAGGAGTTGCCGATTACCAAGCAGTCTTTGCTGGGCGATTCCAAAAAATGTGTAGCGAGCAACGTACCGGTGTTTCATCTGCCGGTCTGTCCCAACGCGGCGGTTTTTTTGAAAGGTGCACTGTGATTAATGCAGGTGATCGGGGGCTTCGGCCTTCCTTCGCTTTCCCCGGCGGCTCGGACCGCTTTAACGCAGACTTCTAGGGTTTTTCATGACGCGCTACATATTCGTCACGGGCGGTGTTGTTTCTTCATTGGGGAAAGGCATTGCCTCGGCTTCATTGGCGGCCATCCTGGAGGCGCGGGGACTTAAGGTCACCATGCTGAAGCTGGACCCGTACATCAACGTGGACCCGGGCACAATGAGCCCGTTCCAGCACGGTGAAGTGTTCGTCACCCACGACGGCGCCGAGACTGACCTGGACCTGGGCCACTACGAGCGGTTCATCCGCACGACCATGACCCAGAACAATAACTTCACCACTGGCCGTGTCTACGAGCACGTGCTGCGCAAAGAGCGCCGTGGTGATTACCTGGGTGCCACCATTCAGGTTATCCCGCACATCACCGACGAAATCAAACGCCGGATCATCAAGGGCGCCGGCGATGCCGACGTGGCGATGGTCGAGATCGGTGGCACCGTGGGTGACATCGAATCGCAACCGTTCCTGGAAGCGATCCGTCAATTGCGTTTCGAAGTCGGCGCCAAGCGCGCGATGCTGATGCACCTGACACTGGTGCCGTACATCGCCACGGCCGGTGAAACCAAAACCAAGCCGACTCAGCACTCGGTCAAGGAACTGCGTTCCATTGGCTTGCAACCAGACGTGCTGGTCTGCCGCTCCGATCACCCGATCGACATCTCTTCGCGCCGCAAGATCGCACAGTTCACCAACGTTGAAGAACGTGCAGTGATCGCGCTGGAAGACGCCGACACCATCTACAAGATCCCGGGCATTCTGCATTCCCAGGGCCTGGATGATTTCGTCGTCGAGCGTTTCGGCCTGCAATGCGGCAGCGCCGACCTGTCCGAGTGGGAAGCCGTGGTTGACGCCAAGCTGAACCCGGAGCACGAAGTCACCATCGCGATGGTCGGCAAGTACATGGAGTTGCTGGACGCCTACAAGTCGCTGATCGAAGCGATGAGTCACGCCGGCATCAGCAACCGCACCAAGGTCAACCTGCGCTACATCGATTCCGAAGACATCGAAAACCAGGGCACTGCGCTGCTGGAAGGTGTTGACGCGATCCTCGTGCCGGGCGGCTTCGGTCTGCGTGGCGTGGAAGGCAAGATCACCGCCGTTCAATACGCTCGCGAAAACAAGGTTCCGTACCTGGGCATCTGCCTGGGCATGCAAGTGGCCGTGATCGAGTTCGCTCGTAACGTGCTGGGCTGGAAAGACGCCAACTCCACCGAGTTCGATCGTGCCAGCGGCCATCCGGTCGTGGGTCTGATCACCGAGTGGGAAGACGCTACCGGCGCCGTCGAAACCCGTACCGAGTCGTCTGACCTGGGCGGCACCATGCGCCTCGGCGCTCAGGATTGCCTGCTGGAACCGGGTTCGCTGGTGCACGACTGCTACGCCAAAGACGTCATCGTTGAACGTCATCGTCACCGCTACGAAGTGAACAACAACTTGCTGCCGCAGATCATGGAAGCCGGCCTGAAAATCTCCGGTCGTTCCGGTGATGGCGCGCTGGTTGAAGTGGTTGAAGCCCCGGATCATCCATGGTTCGTCGCTTGCCAGTTCCACCCTGAGTTCACCTCGACGCCACGCGACGGTCACCCGTTGTTCAGCGGTTTCGTTAAAGCAGCTTTGGTTCAACACCAGAAGAAGGCGTAAATTTGATGGCGCAGAAAATCATCCGCGTAGGCGATATCGAGATTGCCAACGACAAGCCAATGGTGCTGTTCGGTGGCATGAACGTGCTGGAAAGCCGCGACATGGCGATGCAGGTCTGCGAAGAGTATGTAAAGGTCACCGAGAAACTCGGTATCCCTTATGTGTTCAAGGCCAGCTTCGACAAGGCCAACCGTTCCTCCGTGACCTCTTACCGTGGCCCCGGCCTGGAAGAGGGCATGCGCATTTTCCAGGACATCAAGCAAGCCTTCGGCGTGCCGATCATCACCGACGTCCACGAGCCTGATCAGGCCGCGGTCGTCGCTGAAGTCTGCGACATCATTCAGTTGCCGGCTTTCCTGTCACGCCAGACCGACCTCGTGGTCGCGATGGCCAAGACCGGTGCGGTGATCAACATCAAGAAAGCCCAATTCCTCGCACCCCAGGAAATGAAACACATCCTGAGCAAATGCGTGGAAGCGGGTAACGATCAGTTGATCCTCTGCGAACGCGGATCGAGCTTCGGCTACAACAACCTGGTTGTCGACATGCTCGGCTTCGGCATCATGAAGCAGTTCGAATACCCGGTGTTCTTCGACGTGACCCACGCGCTGCAAATGCCGGGCGGTCGCTCCGATTCCGCCGGTGGCCGTCGCGCCCAGGTCCTCGACCTGGCAAAAGCCGGTATGAGCCAGTCGTTGGCTGGCCTGTTCCTCGAAGCACACCCGGACCCGGACAACGCCAAATGCGACGGCCCTTGCGCCTTGCTTCTGGACAAACTGGAGCCATTCCTGGCCCAGCTCAAAGCTTTGGACGAACTGGTGAAGAGTTTTCCGACGGTAGAAACCGCGTAAATCTCAATTCTCCGGTAAAGTACCGCACGAATTATCGCTCTGGCCCGCTGGCCGCACTGCTCTTGTAGGAGCATGGCTTGCCAGCGATGGCGTCCTTGAGGGCCCCATCGCCGGCAAGCCGTGCTCCTGCAGCGTTTTCGTCAACTTTGGAGTGTTTACAACAATGGCAAAAATCGTCGACATCAAAGGTCGTGAAGTTCTCGACTCCCGTGGCAATCCCACCGTGGAAGCGGATGTGCTTCTCGATAACGGCATCATCGGCAGCGCCTGCGCGCCGTCCGGTGCTTCCACTGGCTCGCGTGAAGCGCTCGAGCTGCGTGATGGCGACAAGAGCCGTTACCTGGGCAAAGGCGTGCTCAAAGCCGTCGGCAACATCAACGGTCCGATCCGCGACCTGTTGAAAGGCATGGACCCAAGCGACCAGAAAGCGCTGGATCACGCGATGATCAAGCTCGACGGTACCGAAAACAAAGGCTCCCTGGGCGCCAACGCGATCCTCGCCGTTTCCCTGGCTGCGGCCAAGGCAGCAGCACAGGACCAGGACCTGCCGCTGTACGCTCACATCGCCAACCTGAACGGCACCCCGGGTGTTTACTCGATGCCGGTACCGATGATGAACATCATCAACGGTGGCGAGCACGCCGATAACAACGTCGACATCCAGGAATTCATGGTTCAGCCGGTTGGCGCCAAGTCTTTCTCGGAAGGTCTGCGCATGGGCACCGAGATTTTCCATCACCTCAAAGCTGTGCTGAAGGCCCGTGGCCTGAGCACTGCTGTTGGTGACGAAGGTGGTTTCGCACCGAACCTGGCCTCCAACGAAGACGCTTTGAAAGTGATCTCCGAAGCCGTGGCCAACGCCGGTTACAAGCTGGGCACCGACGTGACCCTGGCACTGGACTGCGCCGCTAGCGAGTTCTACGAAGACGGCAAGTACAACCTGTCCGGCGAAGGCCAGGTGTTTACCGCTGAAGGTTTCGCTGACTACCTGAAAGGTCTGACCGAGCGTTATCCGATCATCTCGATCGAAGACGGCCTGGACGAGTCCGACTGGGCTGGCTGGAAAATCCTCACCGACAAAATCGGCGAGAAGACCCAGCTGGTAGGCGACGACCTGTTCGTAACCAACACCAAGATCCTGAAAGAAGGCATCGATAAAAAGATCGCCAACTCGATCCTGATCAAGTTCAACCAGATCGGCACCCTGACCGAAACCCTGGAAGCCATCCAGATGGCCAAGGCCGCTGGTTACACGGCTGTGATCTCGCACCGTTCCGGTGAAACCGAAGATTCGACCATCGCCGACCTGGCTGTGGGCACGTCGGCTGGCCAGATCAAAACCGGTTCCCTGTGCCGTTCGGACCGCGTTTCCAAGTACAACCAACTGCTGCGTATCGAAGAGCAGTTGAACGGTAAAGCCAAATACAATGGCCGCAGTGAGTTCCGCGGTTAATTGCTAAATGGTAAAAAGACACCGGATTGTGTCGAAAAAATCGCAACAGCGATCAATTTGCCACTAATCTGATGCCTTATCAGCACAAGCCTGGTTCTTCCAGGCTTCGTGCTATCAGAAGCTTCAAAGTTTTTGCATGGCTGTCTTTTTTCACTGGAAACCTGATATTCGATGCGCAGTCCCAATTGGTTGTTCCTCGTCTTGCTCTTGTTGCTGGCTGGCCTGCAATACCGCCTGTGGGTGGGTAATGGCAGTCTGGCGCAAGTGGCTGAGCTGACTCAGCAGATCAAGGATCAACAGGCTGAGAACGAAGGGTTGCTGGAGCGCAATCGGGTGATGGACGCCGAAGTCAGCGAACTGAAAAAAGGTATGGAGACTGTTGAAGAGCGGGCTCGCCATGAGTTAGGCATGGTCAAGGACGGCGAAACCCTTTTCCAGTTGGCTCAATGAATTCCTCGTTACCGGCCTTCTGGGCCGTGATTCCTGCCGCGGGCGTCGGTGCCCGTATGGCCGCAGACCGTCCCAAGCAATACCTGCAACTGGGCGGACGCACTATTCTCGAACACAGCCTCGGCTGTTTCCTTGATCATCCTTCCCTGAAAGGGTTGGTGGTCAGTCTTGCTGTTGATGATCCTTATTGGCCAAACTTGGCCTGCGCCGCCGATTCGCGAATTCAGCGGGTTGACGGCGGCACCGAACGTTCCGGATCGGTACTCAATGCGTTGCTGCATTTGCATGCGCTGGGTGCTGACGATGAAGACTGGGTGCTGGTTCACGACGCCGCGCGACCGAATCTGAGCCGCGATGATCTGGACAAATTGCTGGGCGAACTGGCTGATGATCCCGTAGGCGGGTTGCTGGCGGTTCCGGCACGCGACACCCTCAAGCGGGTCGACAAGCACGGTCGTGTCGTCGAAACCGTCGATCGCAGCGTGATCTGGCAAGCTTACACGCCGCAGATGTTTCGCCTTGGCGCGCTGCATCGGGCGTTGGCGGACAGTCTGGTGGCAGATGCGGTCGTTACCGATGAAGCATCAGCGATGGAATGGGCAGGCATGTCGCCGCGTCTGATTGAAGGCCGGTCCGACAACCTCAAGGTTACGCGTCCGGAAGACCTCGAATGGTTGCGTCAGCGTTGGGCTAATCGCCGCTAGATTATTCGTTGGTCTCTCTACCGCCATCGCGAGCAGGCTCGCTCCCACAATGGAATGCATTTCCCTGTGGGAGCGAGCCTGCTCGCGATGGCGCTCTATCAGTCAGCAAACTAGTCACTGAAAACTGCAAGCACATCTAAGTTCGATATTCCGGCCGCTCAGCCAACCCCTCCTTCAAATAATCCACCAACTTGCGCACCTTGGGCGACAGATGCCGTTGCTGCGGATAAAGCGCCCAAACGGCCGTATTCGGCGGTTGATGCGCCTCCAGCAGTGAAATCAATGCGCCGCTTTTCAAATGCTCCAGCACGTAATAGTCCGGCAACTGACACAACCCCACGCCCTGTAGCGCGGCATCCAGCACCGCTTGCCCACTGTTGCAGCGCCAGTTTCCCTGTACCCTCTGCGAAAATTCCCGCCCGTTCTGTTCCAGTTGCCACAGGTCCGAGCTGCCGATGAGGCAGTTGTGGCGGCTCAATTCCGACAAGCTGTGTGGCCGACCATAGCGTTCCAGGTAGGACGGTGATGCGCACAGGTACATGCGTCGTGGTGCCAGGCGTGTGGCAACCAGTCGCGAATCTTGCAGGCGACCAAGACGGATCGCCAGGTCCAGGCCTTCATGCACCAGGTCGAGCGGGCGGTTGCTCAATTCGATGTCGACACGCAGTTGCGGGTAGAGCCCCATGAAGCGCGTTACCAGCGGCACGATAAAGCGCTCGCCGTACGCCACGGCGCAGGTCATGCGCAGCATTCCTTTGGGTTCGCTGGTCAGGTCGCCGACCGCGCGCAAGGCTTCTTCTCGGCCGTCTTGCAGGCGCTGGCAATGTTGCAAGAAAGTTTGCCCGGCTTCCGTCAGCGTCACACGACGGGTGCTGCGGTAAAGAAGGCGGGTCTGAAGGCGCTCTTCAAGGCGTACGATTTGTCGACTGATGTGAGAGGAAGAAACCCCAAGGCGTTCGGCAGCGGCGGTGAATTGGCTGCATTCGGCCACGGCGACGAATTCGTCGATCCCTTCCCAGCGGCTCTCGGACATCGATGATTATCCCTGTGTGGCAATAATGTTTTGCTTTTGTCCGGATTATTCATCGTAAGGCGCTGTATTACACTCCCTATCTCGTTTTTTATTCATCGGAGAATCCACATGATCAAGTCGCGCGCTGCCGTTGCCTTCGAGGCCAAGAAACCCCTCGAGATCGTCGAAGTCGATGTCGCCATGCCCAAGGCCGGCGAAGTTCTGTTGCGTGTGGTTGCCTCCGGTGTTTGCCATACCGATGCCTACACCCTGTCGGGCGCTGACCCGGAAGGCATATTCCCGTCAATTCTCGGTCACGAAGGTGGCGCGGTGGTTGAGGCGATTGGCGAGGGCGTGACGTCGGTGGCAGTGGGCGATCATGTGATCCCGCTGTACACCCCGGAATGCCGTCAGTGCAAATTCTGTCTGTCGGGCAAAACCAACCTGTGTCAGGCGATTCGCGCGACCCAGGGCAAAGGTTTGATGCCAGATGGCACTTCGCGCTTTTCCTACAAGGGCCAGCCGATTTTCCACTACATGGGCACTTCGACGTTTTCCGAATACACCGTGTTGCCGGAAATTTCCGTCGCCAAGATTGCTAAAGAAGCGCCGCTGGAAAAAGTCTGCCTGCTGGGCTGCGGTGTCACCACCGGCATCGGCGCGGTGCTCAATACGGCCAAGGTGAAACCCGGTGATACCGTGGCCATTTTTGGTCTCGGCGGCATTGGTCTGTCGGCGGTTATCGGCGCGGTAAAAGCCAAGGCTGCACGCATCATTGCCATCGACATCAACCCGGCCAAATTCGAGATCGCCAAGCAGCTGGGTGCAACCGATTGTGTGAACCCGAAAGACTTCGATCGTCCGATCCAGGAAGTCATCGTCGACATGACCGATGGCGGCGTCGACTTTTCCTTCGAATGCATCGGCAATGTGCAATTGATGCGCGCCGCCCTTGAGTGCTGCCACAAAGGCTGGGGTGAGTCGGTGATCATCGGTGTCGCCGGTGCCGGTCAGGAAATCGCCACCCGTCCATTCCAGCTGGTCACCGGTCGCGTCTGGCGCGGTTCTGCGTTCGGCGGTGTGCGCGGCCGTACCGAGTTGCCAAGCTACGTCGAAATGGCCGCTACCGGCGAAATTCCGCTGGATACGTTCATCACCCACACCATGGGCCTGGAAGATATCAACAAGGCGTTCGACCTGATGCACGAAGGCAAAAGCATCCGTTCCGTCATTCATTTCTGAGGTCGGTCATGAGCCTGGAAAATATCTCCTGCCAGAAAAGCTTTGGCGGCTGGCACAAGCGCTACCGGCATCGCTCCGACGTGCTCGGCTGCGACATGGTGTTTGCCGTGTACCTGCCGCCGCAAGCGGAGCAGGGTGGCAAGCTGCCTGTGCTGTATTGGTTGTCCGGCCTGACCTGCACCGACGAGAACTTCATGCAAAAGGCCGGGGCCATGCGCATGGCGGCTGAGTTGGGGCTGATCATCATTGCGCCGGACACCAGCCCGCGCGGTCCCGATGTGCCGGGTGATCCAGACGGCGCTTGGGACTTCGGCCTCGGCGCCGGGTTTTATCTGAATGCTACCCAAGAGCCTTGGTCGCGGCACTATCGGATGCATGACTATGTGGTGCAGGAATTGCCGGCATTGGTCGAGGCCCATTTCCCCGCGTCGGACAAGCGTGGCATCAGTGGTCACTCCATGGGCGGCCATGGCGCGCTGGTCTGCGCCTTGCGCAATCCGGGTCGTTATCAGTCGGTGTCGGCGTTCTCGCCGATCAACAATCCGATGGACTGCCCGTGGGGTCAGAAGGCCTTCTCTCGTTACCTGGGAGAGGACCGTTCGAAGTGGCGCGAATGGGATGCTTGCGCCCTGATCGCCGAGGCCGAAGAGAAGCTGCCGCTGCTGGTCGATCAAGGCGATCGTGATGATTTCCTCGCCACTCAGCTCAAGCCTGAAGCCTTGCAACAGGCGGCCAAACTGGCCGGTCATCCGCTAACGTTGCGCTTGCAGCCGGGCTACGACCACAGCTATTTCTTTATCGCCAGTTTTATCGACGACCACTTGCAACATCATGGACGCGCCCTAGGCGTCTAATGCAGGTAGAATCACGCCCTGACAAAAATCGGGGCGTTTTTTTATGCGTATTGGCCACGGCTATGATGTGCACCGTTTCGCTGAAGGCGATTTCATTACTCTGGGCGGCGTGCGCATTGCACACGGCTTCGGGCTGCTCGCTCACTCCGACGGTGACGTCCTGCTGCACGCCTTGAGTGATGCTTTGCTCGGCGCGGCCGCGTTGGGTGATATCGGCAAGCATTTCCCGGACACCGATCCGACATTCAAGGGTGCTGATAGCCGGGGGCTGCTGCGCCACGTCGTCGCGCTGATTCACGCCAAAGGCTGGAAAGTCGGCAACGTTGATAACACCATCGTCGCCCAGGCGCCGAAAATGGCCCCGCATATCGAATCGATGCGCGCGCTGATTGCCGCGGATCTTCAAGTTGAGTTGGATCAAGTGAACGTGAAAGCTACCACCACCGAAAAGCTTGGCTTTGTCGGTCGCGAAGAAGGCATTGCCGTGCACTCCGTTGCCTTGTTGCTGCGCGCATGAACGAATCGCAATTGCTCGGCCCACGGGCCTATGGCGAGGCGCTTGGCACCGCTGTTCTGAAAGCCACGGCAGAAGATTTTCAGGTCGATGAAGTGCTCAACATCCCCCTCAGCGGTGATGGCGAGCATTTGTGGATCTGGGTGGAAAAGCGCGGTCTCAATACCGAGGAAGCGGCACGGCGGATCGCCAAGGCGGCGGGCGTGCCATTGCGCACTGTCAGTTATGCCGGGCTCAAGGATCGTCAGGCGCTGACGCGCCAATGGTTCAGCGTGCAACTGCCGGGAAAGGCTGACCCGGATTTGTCGGCGGCGGAAAACGACACACTGAAAATCCTCAAGACCGGTCGACACAAACGCAAGCTGCAACGCGGTGCTCACTCGGCCAATGGCTTCACCTTGCGCCTGACGCAATTCGCTGGCGACAAAGCGGCGATTGAAGAGCGGCTTCAATTGATCGCCAGGCAAGGTATTCCCAATTATTTCGGCGTCCAGCGTTTCGGCTTTGACGGCGGTAACGTCGTCGATGCCCGTGCGTGGGCGGCGCGCAAAGCGTTGCCGGAGCAGCGCAACGTGCGCTCGCGTCTGCTCTCCACGGCGCGCAGTTTCCTGTTCAATCAGGTGTTGGCTGCACGGGTTGCCGATGGCAGTTGGCAGCGTGCTCAGGTCGGCGATCTGCTGGCCTTCACCGACAGCCGCAGTTTCTTTCCGGCCGGTGAAGCGGAATGCAGCGACCCGCGTCTGGCGATTCTCGATCTGCACCCGACCGGCCCGCAGTGGGGCGAAGGTGACTCGCCAGCGACCGGCGCTGTCCATGTACTGGAGCAGGACATCGCCGCTCGCGAAGCGGACTTGCGTGATTGGTTGATTAACGCCGGTATGAGTCACGAACGTCGCATCCTGCGGCTGCCCATTGGTGGGTTGACGTGGCATTATCCCGAGCCTGACATTCTGCAACTGGAATTCGTCCTCCCGGCCGGATGCTTTGCCACCGTATTGGTGCGCGAGCTCGTTGATCTGGTGCCGGTGGGGCAGACGGACAGCCCATGCGTATTCTGATTTCTAATGACGATGGGGTAACTGCACCCGGTCTCGCCGCGCTTTATGCTGCGCTGGCGGATTACACCGAGTGTGTGGTTATCGCCCCGGACCAGGACAAAAGCGGCGCCAGCAGCTCGCTGACGCTCGACCGTCCGTTGCACCCGCAAACGCTGACCAATGGCTTCATCAGCTTGAACGGCACACCCACCGATTGCGTGCACCTGGGCCTGAACGGCTTGCTGGAACGCGAACCGGACATGGTCGTCTCGGGGATCAACCTCGGCGCTAACCTGGGCGATGACGTGTTGTATTCCGGCACTGTGGCGGCCGCCCTCGAAGGGCGCTTCCTTGTGCGTCCTTCGTTTGCATTTTCGTTGGCCTCACGCCAAGTAGAGAACCTTCCCACAGCCGCCTACTTTGCACGCAAGCTGGTCGAAGCCCATAGCGATCTCGACCTGCCGCCGCGCACGGTACTGAATGTGAACATTCCCAATTTGCCGCTGGACCATATCCGCGGTATTCAGCTGACCCGCCTCGGGCATCGCGCACGCGCTGCGGCGCCGATGAAGGTGGTCGATCCGCGGGGCAAATCCGGTTACTGGATCGCCGCCGCCGGGGATGCAGAAGATGGCGGCCCGGGCACCGACTTCCATGCAGTCATGCAGGGCTACGTTTCAATCACACCGCTGCAACTGGATCGCACCTTCAATGATGCCTTCAGAAGTCTCGATGGCTGGCTGGAGGGGCTGCGCTAATGACTCGTGAACATGACGATATGTTGCGCCGTGGCATCGGGATGACCTCTCAACGGACTCGCGAGCGCCTTATTCAGCGCCTGTATGAAGAGGGCGTTTCCAACGCCAAGGTGCTGGAAGTCATTCGCCGGACACCGCGCCACCTGTTCGTTGACGAGGCGCTGGCCCACCGCGCCTACGAAGACACGGCGTTGCCGATCGGGCATAACCAGACCATCTCCCAGCCTTATATGGTGGCTCGCATGAGCGAGTTGCTGCTGGAGGCAGGTCCCTTGGACAAGGTGATGGAGATTGGTACCGGCTCGGGCTACCAGACGGCCGTGCTGTCACAGTTGGTCGAGCGGGTGTTTTCCGTAGAGCGCATCAAGGTTTTGCAGGACCGGGCCAAGGAACGCCTGGTGGAGCTGAACCTGCGCAACGTGGTGTTTCGTTGGGGCGATGGTTGGGAGGGCTGGCCAGCTTTGGCGCCTTACAACGGCATCATCGTCACGGCAGTGGCCACTGATGTGCCCCAGGCGTTGCTCGATCAGTTGGCTCCGGGGGGGCGACTGGTGATCCCGGTCGGCTCCGGTGAGGTGCAGCAATTGATGCTGATCATCCGAGAAGAACAAGGCTTTTCCCGACGTGTTCTGGGGGCGGTGCGTTTCGTGCCATTGCTCAACGGGCCACTGGCCTGAGCATTTGTTTTTATGCGCTGAATTCTCTTCGATTGGCCGTGTCTTACAGCGGCATCGATTGGTTAAACGGTATTTATCGTCAGTAGGCAAACGTGTGCGCGGAGCGATTTTGCTTCATTAAAGGTAAAGCCGGTTCGGCCCGTTATACTTGCGACATCTCGAGCCGGAATACGGCAATCCACAATTTCAGCCACCACATAGGGAGCGGCGGGTGAGTCTCACAGTCATTGCGCAGCGTATGAGTACAACGAGCTTTCAGCGCCTGGTGACTGGCCTCGTCTTGAGCACCTTGCTGGTCGGTTGCTCCAGCACCAAATCGAGTAGCGTAGGCGTAGTCGAAGGCAACAAGGCTGCGCCGCAACGTCCGGTAGTGACCACAGGTCAGTATGTCGTTCGACCAAAAGACACCCTGTTCTCGATCGCTTTTCGCTACGGCTGGGACTACAAAGCCCTCGCCGCACGCAACAACATTCCTACGCCCTATACGATCCATCCGGGTCAGATAATTCGCTTCGATGGTCGCACCGGATCAACGCCGACAGCGGTGGCCAATGCGTCCGGTTCGGCGCCTTCGTCGTCGCTGAAAACAACGGTAATCCGGCGCCAGCCGAATGGCGCAACCACGACTACAGAGGTGGTTACACCGTCCGTCGCCAGCAAGCAGACCCCCGCTCCGTTGCCTCCTGCTGGTCCCGCCCCGACCGGCTGGGGATGGCCATCTAATGGTATTTTGATTGGAAAGTTCTCATCAAACGGTAGTTTGAATAAAGGAATTGATATCGCCGGAGATTTGGGACAGCCTGTTTTAGCTGCGTCTGATGGGACGGTGGTATACGCCGGGAGTGGCTTAAGGGGCTACGGCGAATTAGTCATCATCAAACACAGCGAAACCTACGTCAGTGCCTACGGACATAACCGCAGGCTTTTGGTTCGGGAGGGGCAGCAGGTCAAGGTCGGACAGACAATTGCCGAAATGGGGTCAACGGGTACAGACCGGGTGAAACTGCATTTTGAGATTCGCCGCCAAGGTAAACCTGTAGATCCGCTGCAATTCCTGCCACGTCGTTGATTTGTTAGCCAGCTTGTTCCGTCACGTAGAGGGAACAGGCTCCAGCGTTGCCAAGGATAAAGGCGTCGCTTGAGCTTGAGGTCGAACTCACCAAAGGACTATAACAATGGCTCTCAGTAAAGAAGTGCCGGAGTTTGACATCGACGATGAGGTTCTCCTGATGGAGACCGGTATCGAGACGGATTCGATGTCGAATGATGAAGGGGCAGCTCCACCTTCTTCCGTTCGTGCCAAATCCAAACACTCCGCTTCGCTAAAACAACACAAGTACATCGATTACACGCGGGCACTTGATGCCACGCAGCTGTATCTCAATGAAATCGGCTTTTCCCCATTGCTCTCCCCGGAAGAAGAAGTTCATTTTGCGCGTCTGTCGCAAAGTGGCGATCCGGCCGGGCGCAAGCGCATGATTGAAAGCAACCTGCGGCTGGTGGTGAAAATCGCCCGTCGTTACGTCAATCGTGGGCTGTCGCTGCTGGACCTGATCGAAGAGGGCAACCTCGGCCTGATCCGGGCAGTGGAGAAATTCGACCCTGAACGCGGCTTTCGTTTTTCGACCTACGCAACCTGGTGGATTCGTCAAACCATCGAGCGCGCGATCATGAATCAGACCCGGACCATCCGGTTGCCGATCCATGTGGTCAAGGAGCTCAACGTGTACCTTCGGGCTGCACGGGAGCTGACGCAAAAACTCGATCACGAACCCTCACCCGAAGAAATCGCCAACCTGCTGGAAAAACCGGTGGGAGAGGTCAAGCGCATGCTTGGCTTGAATGAGCGGGTTTCTTCGGTCGACGTCTCGCTGGGTCCGGATTCGGATAAAACCCTGCTGGACACCCTGACTGATGACCGTCCAACCGACCCTTGTGAGCTGCTTCAGGATGACGACTTGTCCCAAAGCATCGATCAATGGCTGTCGGAGTTGACGGACAAACAACGCGAAGTGGTAGTACGCCGCTTCGGTTTGCGCGGACACGAGAGCAGCACGCTTGAAGACGTAGGCCTGGAGATCGGCCTGACCCGGGAGCGGGTCAGACAGATTCAGGTGGAAGGCCTGAAGCGTCTTCGGGAGATTCTCGAGAAGAACGGCCTGTCGAGCGAGTCGCTGTTTCAATAAGCGACAGGCTCAATCGGCAGTAAAAGACCCCGCTTGGTTCGGGGTTTTTTATTGCCTGTAAGGTGGGTGAGGATTGCCGCAGGTTTGTCGTCTTGCGCTGTAGGTCTTCTCTTACTCTTTCGTAAGTGTTCACTATTTTTACAAGGTGCTAGTCGTACATTTTCCTACGCGGTCGCATGCTATCCGCATGATTTATATGCATATTTAATTTTATAAAGAATGTATGACACATGTTTTTGACGACCCAGGCCAATTGCTCTTGGTAGGGAACTCTCTAGTATCTGAATGGTGTCGACGGACAGACACGCCCTTCAAGGATGAGGGGAATGGACATCGCAGGAAGCGATTCATCAGGACGATGAAAAGGAACACAGGGAATAGGGAAAAATGTGGGCGGGTCAAACCGCCCCTTTTTTTACCTTCAGAAAAGCAAAAAGGCCCGCTAGGGGCCTTTTCGGGAACGCGCGGAAAATCAGCGTTCGAGGTCTTTGATCTTGCCTTTGACGCCATCCCACTTTTCAGCGTCTGGCATCGATTCTTTCTTCTCAGTGATGTTGGGCCAGATTTCCGCCAGTTCAACGTTCAGCTGAATGAATTCCTGCATACCTTCCGGAACTTCATCTTCGGAGAAGATGGCCACGGCAGGGCATTCTGGTTCGCACAGTGCGCAGTCGATGCACTCATCCGGGTGGATCACCAGGAAGTTCGGGCCTTCGTAAAAGCAGTCCACCGGACAGACTTCTACGCAGTCGGTGTACTTGCACTTGATGCAGTTGTCGGTGACGACGAAGGTCATTTCTAATTTTCTCCTCAGGCGGCGGCAGCGGAGCCCCTTCACGTTGGGGTCGCCAGGTTTGGGAGCGATAGTCTGCTGGCCAGGCTATTAGCCAGCAGCATCCCAAACCGCGCGAGATTCTAACAGCTTGTAGGCAAGTGCGTTAGATCCGGTTCTTTAGTGCATAGAGCATTTCGAGCGCACGACGTGGTGTCATGTCGTCCAGATCCAGCTTGGCCAGGTCATCCAGCACCGGATGCGGCAGGCTGGCGAACATGTCGCTTTGCTGCGGAGCGGCCGGTTTGCCCTTGGCAATCACAGGAACTTCATGGGGCAGGGCGGTGGCTTCCAGTCGACCGAGGTGCTCACGCGCACGCACGATCACTTCGCTCGGCACGCCGGCCAATTGCGCCACGGCCAAGCCGTAACTCTGGCTGGCAGGCCCGGGCAGCACGTGGTGCAGGAACACGATGCGTTCGTTGTGCTCGGTGGCATTGAGGTGAACGTTGGCCACCAGCGGTTGCGCCTCCGGTAGTACCGTTAGCTCAAAATAGTGGGTGGCGAACAGCGTGTAAGCGCGCAGATGCGCCAATCGCTCGGCGGCAGCCCAGGCCAGGGACAGGCCATCGAAGGTGCTGGTGCCGCGACCGACTTCGTCCATCAGCACCAGGCTGCGTTCGGTGGCGTTGTGCAGGATGTTCGCGGTTTCGCTCATTTCAACCATGAAGGTCGAACGGCCACCCGCCAGGTCATCGCTGGAGCCGATCCGGGTGAAAATCCGGTCCACCAGGGACAGTTCACAGCTGGCAGCCGGCACGAAACTGCCGATATGCGCGAGCAAAACGATCAATGCGGTCTGACGCATGTAGGTGGATTTACCGCCCATGTTCGGGCCGGTGATCACCAGCATCCGAGTGTTATCGTCGAGGCTCAAGTCGTTGGCCACGAACGGCGTGCTCAGCACTTGCTCGACCACTGGGTGACGCCCCTGGGTAATGCGCATGCAGGGCTCGCTGACGAAACGCGGGCAGTTCAGGTCGAGGTTCAGGGCGCGTTCGGCCAGGTTGCTCAATACGTCCAGTTCGGCCAGCGCAGCCGCGGTGTCTTGTAGCGGCGGCAATTGGCCGATCAGGTCTTCGAGCAGCGCTTCGTAGAGCATTTTCTCTCGGGCCAGCGCACGGCTCTTGGCCGACAGTGCCTTGTCTTCGAACGCCTTGAGTTCCGGGGTAATGAAACGCTCGGCACCTTTCAGCGTCTGGCGGCGAATGTAGTCTGCCGGCGCGGACTCAGCCTGTTTGCTCGGCAACTCGATGAAGTAACCGTGAATGCGGTTGTAGCCGACTTTCAGGTGCGACAGACCGGTGCGTGCTTTTTCGCGAGCTTCCAAGTCAATCAGGAACTGCCCGGCGTTTTCGCTCAGCGATTGCAGATCGTCGAGTTCGCTGTCGTAGCCGGTTTTCAACACGCCACCGTCACGGATCACCGCTGGCGGATTGTCGATAATGGCTTTTTCCAGCAGCGCCGCCAGTTCCGGATAAGTGCTGGTGGTCTTGGCCAGTTGAATGATGTGCGGCGCTTCAAGCTCAGTCATCGCCACCTGCAACTCAGGCAACGCACCCAGCGCATCGCGCAGACGAGCAAGGTCGCGAGGGCGCGCGTTGCGCAGGCCGATCCGCGCCAGAATCCGCTCGATGTCGCCGATTTCCTTGAGTTGCGGTTGCAATTTCTCAAAGCGGTAGCCGTCGAGCAGGCACGTGATCGAGGTCTGGCGCGCCAGCAATACGGTCAGATCCCGCAGCGGGCGATTCAACCAACGGGTCAGCAAGCGGCTGCCCATGGCGGTCTGGCAGCGATCGACCACCGATTGCAGGGTGTTGTCGCGGCCACCGGCCAGGTTGGTGTCCAGTTCCAGGTTGCGACGGCTGGCGCCGTCCAGCACCACGGTGTCATCCAGGCGCTCGTGACGCAGGCTGCGCAAGTGCGGCAGGGCGGTGCGTTGAGTTTCCTTGGCGTAGCTGAGCAGGCAACCGGCGGCACCGATGGCCAGTGTCAGGTTCTCGCAGCCAAAGCCTTTGAGGTCCTGGGTAGAGAACTGCTGACAAAGACTTTTCAGCGCCGAGTCGCGCTCGAAATCCCACGGTGCACGGCGACGAACCCCACGACGTTTTTCCGCCGGCAGGTCCTTGGGCCAGTCGTCCGGGATCATCAGCTCGACCGGATTGACCCGCTCCAGTTCCGCCAGCAGGTTTTCCCAGCCCTTGATTTCCAGCACCGTAAAGTTGCCGCTGGTGATGTCCAGCACCGCCAGACCGAACAGACGCTCGTCACCCAGCACTGCCGCGATCAGGTTGTCCCGGCGCTCATCCAGCAGCGCTTCGTCACTGACTGTGCCCGGCGTGATGATCCGCACCACCTGACGATCCACCGGCCCTTTACTGGTCGCCGGATCACCCACCTGCTCACAAATCACCACCGACTCGCCGAGCTTGACCAGTTTCGCCAGGTAGCCTTCTGCCGCATGGTAAGGAATCCCACACATCGGAATCGCCTGACCCGCCGACTGCCCACGGGCGGTCAGGGTGATGTCCAGCAACTTGGCGGCTTTCTTCGCGTCTTCATAGAAGATCTCGTAGAAGTCGCCCATGCGGTAGAACATCAGCTGGTCAGGGTGCTGGTTCTTCAGGCGCCAGTACTGCTGCATCATTGGCGTGTGGGAAGACAGATCGGAGATGGCTTTATTCATCGGAAATTCAGGAAAACTCGTTGAAAGGTGTAGGGCAAAGGAGGGGCATTGGCCCGGCTTTTCCGCAATGGGCGCAAGATTACCATGGGCGGTCCGCTCGACGCAGGCATGAAAGCCCTGCGGCACATTTCTGCTGGATATGCATCGGATATGCAAAACAGCATTTGTTTTCGACAAAAAGAACACGCACTATGCGCAGTATGCAAAAACGCAATGTTTCTACCGTCTTAAGAGCGCTGCTCGATCAACACGGGATCTCCCCCACGGAGCTTCACCGTCGCACCGGCGTGCCTCAATCCACACTCTCGCGGATCCTCGGCGGGAAGATCGTCGATCCTTCGGATAAACACATCTCGAAGATTGCCGAGTACTTCGCCGTCAGCACTGATCAGTTGCGTGGCCGCACGGATGTGTCGATCAGCGCCAATAAGGGGCGCGAAGCAGTGCATTCCGAACTCAAGGATATAAGTCTGTGGGACGACGATACGCCCGTCGATGACGATGAAGTGTCCGTCCCCTTTCTTCGCGAGGTTGAATTGGCTGCGGGATCAGGAAGATTCGTCATCGAAGAGAGCGAACGCTCTAGTCTGCGCTTCGGCAAGCGCAGTTTGCGCCACAATGGTGTGCAATTCGATCAGGCAAAATGCGTGACGGTGCGTGGCAACAGCATGTTGCCCGTGCTGCGCGATGGCGCAACCGTTGGCGTGAATGCGGGCAAGTGCGGGATTGGCGACATCGTTGATGGCGACCTTTATGCGATCAACCATAACGGTCAATTGCGCGTGAAACAGCTTTATCGCCTGCCGATCGGGATCCGCCTGCGTAGCTTCAACCGCGATGAACACCCGGATGAGGACTATACCTTCCTGGAAATCCAGGAAGAGCAGATTGTCATTCTTGGTCACGTCTTCTGGTGGGGCATGTACGCCCGCTAACCTCACCGCTTTCAGACAAAAACCGCCATCCAGCGGTTTTTTTTCGCCTGTCGAAAACCGCCGGCGCCTTTGTTTGTTGTGTTTTTATGCGTCAATGCATTCTCGGTGAAGAAGCAAATGCATTTGTGCATTGACTGTATATGCATCCATGCATACTCTTGGTCTCAAGCCGCTCGACAAAGGCAGCGCTGAACCGGCCTCAACGGTTCAGATGGGTGGCTACTGACCGTTTGAAAGAACCCCTTATCACTCACATCAGGAGGCGAGACATGACAATCGAGCAACAAGCGTTGCTGGACATGCCGAGCTGGCTCGTCATTGTCCTTGCACTGGTGGGCGGGGTGTCTGGCGAAATGTGGCGTGCCGACAAGGACGGTGCTCGCGGCTGGTCACTGCTGCGGCGTCTGGCATTGCGCTCGGGGGCCTGCATGATCTGCGGGATTTCGGCCATCATGCTGCTGTATGCCGCTGGCTTGTCGATCTGGGCCGCTGGGGCTTTTGGATGCCTCACAGCCATGGCTGGGGCAGACGTCGCCATCGGGCTTTATGAGCGCTGGGCAGCCAAGCGGATTGGCGTTTGCGAAGTGCCGCCGCGCGATTCTCGTCCTGATCAGCAGTGAACGGGCATCGCTGACCGTGGACTGATTGCCTTGCAGGCTTGTCACGCCTGGATCAGAGCCTTCACACCCTCACATTTTGATTGATCCTGCGCCTTGCAAGCGCGATACGCTCGTGTACGGTAGTTCTAATTCCACTTCCGATCGCTCAGGAGATGACCGTGAAAGAAATCACCCAATTGGCCGCTGAACTGGGCAGGCGCATGCAGGTTCTCAATGCTCACGTTACGGCTGCCGAGTCCTGCACTGGCGGCGGCATCTCGGAGGCGATCACTCGCATTCCGGGGAGTTCGGCGTGGTTCGAGGCCGGTTATGTCACCTACTCCAACCGGCAGAAAACCCAGCAATTGAACGTCCCGGTGGAGTTGTTTTCGACCGTGGGCGCGGTCAGTCGCGAGGTGGTCGAGGCGATGGTGCGAGGTGCGCAGGCAAAGAGCCGGGCGCATTTCGCCGTGGCGGTCAGCGGTGTGGCGGGGCCGGATGGCGGTTCTCCGAGTAAACCAGTGGGCACGGTCTGGCTGGCCTGGGGGGCTGGCGAGCGGGTGTTCAGCGAAGAGCAGCACTTCGCCGGTAATCGCGATGAGGTCCGCCGACAAACGGTGAAGGCCGCGCTAGAGGGGCTGCTGCGCCATGCTGCCGCAGAAATCTCAAATCAGGGGTAGGCGATCCTGAAACGCTGTGGAATAATACTGGCTACTTATACAGGTGTTGGCCGTCAGGCCTTATTGATTACGTGAGGACTTTAATGGACGACAACAAGAAGAAAGCCTTGGCTGCGGCCCTGGGTCAGATCGAACGTCAATTCGGCAAGGGTGCCGTAATGCGTATGGGCGATCAGGACCGTCAGGCTATCCCGGCTATCTCCACTGGCTCTCTGGGGCTGGACATCGCGCTCGGCATTGGCGGTCTGCCAAAAGGTCGTATCGTTGAAATCTACGGTCCTGAATCCTCCGGTAAAACCACACTGACACTGTCCGTGATCGCCCAGGCTCAAAAAGCCGGCGCGACCTGCGCATTCGTCGACGCCGAACACGCCCTTGATCCTGAGTACGCCGGCAAGCTGGGCGTCAACGTCGACGACCTGCTGGTTTCCCAGCCGGACACCGGCGAGCAGGCCCTGGAAATCACCGACATGCTGGTGCGCTCCAACGCCGTTGACGTGATCATCGTCGACTCCGTAGCTGCTCTGGTGCCAAAGGCAGAAATCGAAGGCGAAATGGGCGACATGCACGTCGGCCTGCAAGCCCGTCTGATGTCCCAGGCGCTGCGTAAAATCACCGGTAACATCAAGAACGCCAACTGCCTGGTGATCTTCATCAACCAGATCCGTATGAAAATCGGCGTGATGTTCGGCAGCCCGGAAACCACCACCGGTGGTAACGCGCTGAAGTTCTACGCTTCGGTTCGTCTGGACATCCGTCGTACTGGCGCGGTGAAAGAAGGTGATGAAGTCGTCGGTAGTGAAACCCGCGTCAAAGTCGTGAAGAACAAAGTAGCTTCGCCGTTCCGTCAGGCCGAGTTCCAGATCCTTTACGGCAAAGGCATCTACCTCAATGGCGAGATGATCGACCTGGGTGTTCTGCACGGTTTCGTTGAGAAATCCGGCGCCTGGTATGCCTACAACGGCACCAAGATCGGTCAGGGCAAGGCCAACTCGGCCAAGTTCCTTGCGGACAACCCGGAAATCGCCGCGACGCTTGAGAAGCAGCTGCGTGACAAGTTGCTGACCCCGGCGCCGGATGTCAAAGCATCGCCAGTCAAAGAGACTGCTGATGACCTGGCTGACGCTGATATCTGATTGATCCGATGACCGCCGTACTCGATACACTCGTCGCGGTGCGGCGAACCGCAATGGACCTGCTCGCACGACGCGAGCACGGTCGAGTCGAGCTGACGCGTAAACTGCGTCAGCGCGGCGCCCTCCCTGAAATGATCGACACCGCACTCGACCGCTTGACGGAAGAGGGCCTGCTGTCCGAATCCCGTTACCTCGAAAGCTTTGTTTCCTACCGGGCCCGTTCCGGTTATGGCCCTTTGCGTATTCGCGAGGAGCTTGGCCAGCGCGGCCTGCAACGTGCCGATATTGAACTCGCGTTACGCGAGAGCGGTATCAATTGGCAGGAGCAACTGGAGGATACCTGGCGGCGTAAATTTTCCGGACATCTGCCGATAGACGCTCGGGAGCGTGCCAAGCAGGGGCGCTTCCTGAGTTATCGGGGATATTCCATGGAGATGATCGGCCGCTTGTTCAGTGGCCGGGGAATGGATGATTGATAAAAAGTGGCCCGCTATTTCGATAGCGGGCCATTTTTTTGCCTCAAGTCACCTTAGAAGGCTCTCGCGTGCGCTGTTGCGCATGAGGTTTGGAGTGAGCCCAGTTTTCCGGCAGGTTGATATAGTCCACCAGTTCGCGCAGCCGACCATGATCACGCGCGTTGAAGTTGAACGCCAGTCGCGCCAGGTGGCTGAACTGCGCTTCGTCGTGCTCCTCGCCGCTGTAGGCGTGCTGATGAAAGCGATCGCTCAGGCACAGGTCGGCAAATGCGTCCTGCATGTGTTCGAGCGCTTGGTCGCTGAGCGTGTGGTTCATGCGAATCACGAACTGATGCTTGAGCCAGCGGCTGGAGTGGAAGTTGCTGTAGAACTGGTTGATCTGCTCCACCGCTTCTTCGGCGTTGTAAACCAGGCTCACGAGCTTCATGTCAGTCGGCAGGATGTAGCGATTTTCCTCCAGTTGATGGTGAATGAAGTCCAGCGCGCCTTGCCAGAACTTGCCGCCCGGCGCGTCCAGTAATACCACCGGCACCAATGGGCTTTTGCCGGTCTGAATCAGTGTCAGTACTTCCAGCGCCTCATCCAGGGTGCCGAAACCGCCAGGGCACAGGACCAGCGCATCAGCTTCTTTGACGAAGAACAGCTTTCGGGTGAAAAAGAAGTGGAAGGGCAGCAGGTTGGCAGTGCCTTGCACGGTGGGGTTGGCATGCTGCTCGAAGGGCAGGGTGATGTTGAAGCCGAGGCTGTGTTCTCTGCCGGCCCCTTCGTGCGCCGCCGCCATGATGCCGCCGCCTGCGCCGGTGATGACCATCAGGTCCGAGCGTGCCAGCGCGGCGCCCAGTTCTCGGGCCAGACCATACAGCGGGTGTTCGATCGGTGTTCGGGCCGAGCCGAATACGGTGACTTTACGCCGGCCGCGGAACTGCTCGAGTACACGGAAGGCGTGCTCCAGTTCGCGCAGGGCTTGAAGGGTGATCTTGGCATTCCAGCGGTTGTGATCTTCTTGAGCCATACGTAGCACGGTCAGGATCATGTCGCGGTAGATGGGGATGTTGGGACTGTTGGGTGAAACCAGGTTGAGTTGTTCTTCGACCTTGCTGGTGAGGTCGTGGCCGCTTTCTTCAAAATGACGGCTTAGCAGGTCATTCGGTTGGTAAGGCATCAATTTCTCCTTCCATACTGGCTCTGTTTTCCCTTGGATGAAGGAAACATTCGCATAACAAGACGCGTCGCGGGCGGCCCCTTTCCAGCCCGGAAAGTGAATGGGAACACTATGAATCTAGACCCTCGCAGAGATTTACGCTGCCTTGATCATTGCGCCGCAAAGTCTTTCCTGGCAACCGCTTATTGACGATTTGCAAGGTGATTTCACCGTTCGTCTGAACGCAGACCGAGTCTCCGGCGCTCTGATTTACTAAGCTACAGGTATGACACGACAACTTTGCGTCAATGGCAGGGCGCGCGATTCAAGAAGTTGAAGGATTTTCGCTCAAGCAGGGCGAGGAGCAAGGAGGCGGGGCGCTATGACCAGGGTCATTCTGGAGATCGATACGCAACTGTATCGATTGCTCAAGTCATCAGCCGAGACACATCATGTGAGTCTCGAGGAGGAGTGCTGCCGACGCTTGGAGGATACCAAGCGACGATCAAGTTACTTGCAGGCATTGCTGGCAGAACTGCGCGCCGAGGATGAACAGCGGCGCGCCAATTCCGAGTGATTACTTTTTCTTCTTGGCCGGTTGCAGGCAATCCGATTCCTGATAGCTGGCGGAGCCGATCGCCTTGTTGGTTTTCACTTCCGTGAAGTCGTAACGCATGATCGCGCCCTTGGCCATCAGTTTGCGGAACGACGGGTTGTTGCAAACCGAGGCGCCCAACTGGAAATACACGGCTTTAGGGTCAGCGCGCATCTTGTCGGCGTGGCTCTTTTGCACGCTCAGGTGGTTGATCAGTTGCTTGCCTTCGACGGTGTAACCCTGATCGAGAATATCTTCGTTGATTGCCCGTGGCGTGCCGACGCTGCTTTGGACTGCGACGTTTTGCAGTTCTCTGTTGAGATTCTGCTCACTCAAGGACGCAGCCTGAGCGCTGAAGGACGACGCCAGCAAAATGGCAGCGGTGGGGACGATTAGGCGCAGCATGAAACTCTCCTGGTTCAGTGACTGGTGCTTCGACCCGTCACATGACTGTGCGTTCAGTGGCGGCGAATTATAGGGGACGCGCTCCGGACGGTACAGGCTTGCGCTGGCGGCTCTGATAAACTGGCGCCACTTTTTGCCCTGCCGAGTGCTTTTCGTGTCGATTTTCTTTTCCTGCCGGCGCTGCCTGCGATGAACCCTGCCACCCCACACTTTGCTGCCAACGCCGTGGCCCGCTTGCGCGATGCGCGAGAAGAAGAGGGTATCAAGCCGATTCAGGCCCGGGGCTGGAGGGCACCACGTTGCCGTGCCTGCCGCGTGATCGAGAGCCATTGTCTGTGCGCCTGGCGCCCGCAAGTCGAGGCGCGCTCTGGTGTGTGCCTGATCATGACCAACAAGGAAGTGTTCAAACCGAGTAACACCGGTTGGCTGATTGCCGATGTGGTGCGCGACAACCATGCGTTTATCTGGTCACGCACGGAGGTTGATGAACAACTACTGGCGCTGCTTGCCGACCCGCAGTGGCAGCCGTATCTGGTGTTTCCGGGCGAGTACGTCGAGCCGGAGCGTGTCACCAACAGTGTCGACATGGATAGCTCGAAGCGCCCGCTGTTCATTCTGCTGGACGCCACCTGGACAGAAGCCCGAAAGATCTTCCGCAAAAGCCCCTATTTCGATCGCCTGCCAATCCTGAGCCTGCTGCCCGAGAAGTTGTCTCGATACCGGCTGCGCAGGTCGACCCGTAGCGAGCATTTGTGCACCGCAGAAGTGGCTGCACTGTGTCTCGATCTGGCAGGGGATACCGCAGCGGCATCGGCTCTGGACGCTTATTTCGACGTGTTCAGCCAGCATTACCTGGACGCGAAACGTCAGCTGGACATGAACGTTGCAACACCCGCTCACGCCGAACTGATGCCCTTCGTGCAAAACACTGCGCCGGCCATCTGCCCGGAGACGCCCATACTGTAGAAAAATTGGGCCATTGGTCTAACGCCGCGCAGCTTGACCACCTAGGCTTCGCTGGGCATGCTTGGCGCCGATTGGGGCGCGGCCAGGTTTGATACGCCGTATTTTCACTTGAATAGCTATGTGATTGGCGTTGAACGTGCCCCGTTGGTACAGCTCCGTGGCTGTGCCTTGAGTTGTTTGAAAAAACAGGATCATTTGAAAAATGGCCACATACGAAATCCTGATTGCCGACGATCACCCGCTGTTTCGCAGTGCGCTGCATCAGGCCGTGACGCTGGGCCTGGGCCCGGATGTTCGTCTGGTGGAAGTGGCGAGCATTGCCGAGCTGGAAGCCCGCCTGGATGAAAAATCTGATTGGGATCTGGTGCTGCTGGACCTGAACATGCCCGGCGCCTACGGTTTTTCCGGGCTCGTGCTGTTGCGCGGTCAGTACCCGCAAATTCCAGTGGTGATGGTCTCCGCGCAGGAAGAAGCGTCGATCATGGTCAAGTCCCGTGAGTTCGGTGCCAGCGGGTTCATTCCAAAATCCAGCGACCTGAGTGTCATCCAGAAAGCCGTACGCACGGTGCTCGACGGCGATGTATTCTGGCCTCCTCAGGCGTTTGAAGCGGTCAGTGTTTCCGATGAGGCCAAGGCTGCCAGCGAAGGCCTCGCGAGCCTGACACCTCAGCAGTTCCGGGTGTTGACCATGGTCTGTGAAGGCTTGCTGAACAAACAGATTGCTTACGAGCTGAGCGTCTCCGAAGCGACCATCAAGGCTCACGTCACGGCGATATTCCGCAAGCTGAATGTGCGAACCCGGACTCAGGCGGCGTTGCTCTTGCAACAACTTGAGTCAATTGCGAGCCACTAAACGGCTACATATTCACGCTTTTTTAACCTTGCTTCATCTAGCGTTCCCACTCCTATCTGGTCAGTTGCCTACCCTATGTCACCTTTCAAAGGCCAAACCGGCCTAAAACGCATCCTCAATGCCTCCGGTTATTCGCTGGATGGCCTGCGCGCAGCTTTCACCGGTGAAGCGGCTTTTCGGCAACTGGTGTTGCTCAACGTCATTCTGATTCCGGTTACGTTCTTCTTGAACGTCAGCCGCGTCGAGCAAGCGCTGCTGATCGCTGTATGCCTGTTGGCGCTGATCGTCGAGTTGCTGAACTCGGCAGTAGAGGCGGCCATCGATCGCATTTCCCTCGAATTGCATCCACTGTCGAAAAACGCCAAGGACATGGGCAGCGCTGCTCAGTTCGTGGCGTTGACCATGATCGCGCTGGTCTGGGCCGTCATCCTGCTTTAAGCGATGTTCGGCAGAACGATCTCGTCGCTGCGCTGAACCCCTGCGGTGAAAGCGCGGCACAGGTCGAGGAATTCGCGCATCGCCGACGTCTGATATTTCTGTTTGTGCCAGATGAAATAGAATTGCCGCGCCAGGTCCAGGTCCGGTGTCTCCACCGGCACCAGGCTGCCACGGCGAATGGCATCGCGTAGCGCCAGCCGCGAAATACAACCAATCCCCAATCCCGACTCCACGGCGCGCTTGATCGCTTCGGTGTGCTCAAGTTCCAGGCGGATGTTCAGCGCGCTGTGATGGTGACGCATGGCCTGGTCGAAGGTCAGCCGCGTGCCAGAGCCTTGCTCTCGCAAGATCCACGCCTCGTGACTCAGCTCCTCCATGGTCGCAATGCCGCGTTTGGCCAGTGGATGCTGGGGCGCGCAAAACACCACCAGTTCATCCTCGACCCAACTCTGCACTTCGATGTCCGGATGGCTGCAGTCGCCTTCGATCAGACCCAGATCAATTTCATAGTGAGCCACTTGCTGCACGATATTGGCCGTGTTTTGCACGTGCAGCTTCACCTGGCTTTCCGGGTGGCGCTGCATGAAGCTGCCGATCAGCAAGGTGGCCAGGTAATTGCCGATGGTCAGGGTCGCGCCGACCGCCAATGAGCCGAAACCGGTCTTGCCGTTGAGCAGGTCTTCGATTTCCTTGGACTGATCGAGCAGAGCCACGGCTTGTGGCAGCAGCTGTTTGCCCAGGGCATTAAGGCTCAGCCGTTTGCCGGCGCGGTCGAACAGCTGGCAGCTGGACTGGCGCTCCAGTTCGGTGATCGAGGTGCTCGCCGCCGATTGCGACAGGTTCAGCAAGCCCGCAGCACGGGATACGCTTTCCTGCTGGGCGACGGCGACGAATACTTGAAGTTGACGGAGAGTAAATCGCATATCTATATAACCGATAACCCTTATCTTAATAATCCATTTAACAGATATTGTCTCTGCCTTTAGAATGCGATGCAATTGCGCACATCAATGGCGCAGGCAAAATCTCCAGGAGTCCCACGTACATGAGCAACATGAACCACGAGCGTGTCCTCAGTGTTCATCACTGGAACGACACTCTGTTCAGCTTCAAGTGCACCCGCGATCCGGGCCTGCGCTTCGAGAACGGTCAGTTCGTGATGATCGGCCTGCAACAGCCCAACGGCCGCCCGCTTATGCGTGCTTACTCGATCGCCAGCCCGAACTGGGAAGAGCATCTCGAGTTCTTCAGCATCAAGGTGCCCGATGGCCCGCTGACTTCCCAGTTGCAGCATCTGAAGGAAGGCGACGAGATCATCATCAGCAAGAAGCCTACCGGCACGCTGGTGCTGGATGACTTGAAGCCTGGCAAGCATTTGTACCTGCTCAGCACCGGTACCGGTCTGGCGCCGTTCATGAGCGTCATCCAGGACCCGGAAACCTACGAGCGTTTCGAAAAAGTGATCCTGTGCCACGGCGTGCGTTACGTCAATGAAGTCGCCTACCGCGAATTCATCACCGAGCACCTGCCGCAGAACGAGTTCTTCGGCGACGCGCTGCGTGACAAGTTGATCTACTACCCGACTGTGACCCGCGAGCCGTTCGAGAACGAAGGTCGCCTGACCGACCTGATGCGCAGCGGCAAGCTGTTCAGCGACATCGGCCTGCCGCCGATCAACCCGCAGGACGACCGCGCCATGTTGTGCGGCAGCCCGAGCATGCTCGACGAGACCAGCGAAGTGTTGAACAGCTTCGGCCTGAAAGTTTCGCCGCGGATGCGCGAGCCGGGTGATTACCTGATCGAGCGTGCGTTCGTCGAGAAGTGACCGTAGGTCACTTGTAGGAGCTGGCTTGTGTAGGAGCTGGCTTGCCAGCGAAGACAATCTGTCTGTTGCCGATAATGTCGGCAGACAAACCGCTATCGCTGGCAAGCCAGGCTCCTACACAAGCCAGCTCCTACAGCAGATGTGTAGCGCAAAGAAAAGCCCGCGTTGTCTGAAAAGGCAGCGCGGGTTTTTTGTTTTTGGCGTTTAGATTTTCGCGGGAATGACTTCCAGGACGCGAATCACTCCGGCCTCGGGATAATGCCAACGCACATCCAGATCCCAGAACTGCGCGCCATATTCCCGTTCAGGCGTAGGAATCTGGTAGGCCGGGCGTGGGTCTTGTGCCAAACATTGCTCGATCAACGCCACCAAGGGCTCTTCAAGGCGCTGAGCATGGCCATGAGCCTGTTGCAGCGCAGCATCCGTCCACTGCACGGGAATCAGCTGCGGCGCGGCGCTGGCGATGCTGTTGGAGGCGCTGTCGATGATGTCGGCGTAAGGCACGTAGGGTTTGATGTCGAGAATCGGCGTGCCGTCCAGCAGGTCGATGCCGGATATCCACAGGCGATTGGCTTCGACCTTGTCCAGCTTGACCACGGATTGCCCGATGCCATTGGGTCGATGTGTGGCGCGGGTGGCGAACACGCCCATGGATTTGTTGCCGCCGAGACGAGGTGGGCGGACTTTCAAACGGGGTTTTTCTTCCAGGGCCTGATGGAACAGAAACAGCAACCAGACGTGACTGACTTGCTCCAGGCCCTGCACCGCATCACCTTGATCGAACGGTGCGACCAACTCCAGAACACCGCGAGCGGCCGGGGCCAGTTGCGGTTGGCGCGGGATGGCGAACTTCTCCTTGAAGCAGGAGCGCACGAAGCCGATGGGGGAAACGCTGTAGGTCATGGTGTTTGGTCAAAGCGGGAGAGGGTGGGCATGATAACCTGATCGTCCCTGGATCTGTGGCGGCTACAAGGGCTTCTTCGCGAGCAGGCTCGCTCCCACAGTTGAAATGCATTCCCCTGTGGGAGCGAGCCTGCTCGCGATGGCCGCGCCGCCGATCTCAGAGACTGAACCCACCATCCAAAGGAATGATATTCCCGGTCATATACGCCCCCGCCGTACTCGCCAGGCTGATCGCCAGCGCCGCCATCTCTTCCTCTCGCCCCCAGCGCTTCATCGGAATCAACGCCGTATCGTCCGCCAGCGCCTGTTCATCATTGCCAATGTGCTGCGTCATCTTGCTCGGGAAACGTCCCGGCGCAATCACGTTGACGTTGATGTGCTGGCTCACCAGCTCCCGCGCCAGAATCCGCGACAATTGATGTAAGGCTGCCTTACTCGGGCCGTAGGCATACGCCTGTTCACCAAAGGAAGAAATTCCGGCGACCGAGCCGATGTTGATGATCCGCGCTGGATTGGCCTCAGAACCGGCTTTGCGCAACAGCGGCAAAAACTGCTGAATGCAGTTGAACACCGACGTCACGTTGAGCTGCATGACCTTTTCCCAGCCCTTGACCGGATAGCTCTCCAGTGGCGCGCCCCAGGTAGTGCCGGCGTTGTTCACCAGAATATCCAGATGAGTGATCTGCTCTCCCAGTCGCGTAGCCAGTTGAAGTACGCCTTCTTCGGTGGCCAGATTGGCCGCCACCCCGTGACAGCGCCCGAACGCGCTCAACTCGTCAGCCGTTTGCTGGCAGGCTTCGGCGTCCCGGGCGCAGACGTACACGGTTGCGCCGGCTTCGACATAAGCCTTGGCGATCATTTTGCCGATACCACGGGTGCCGCCGGTCACCAGTGCGGTGCGGCCTTGCAGGGAAAAATACGGGTGCATGGCGAATCCTGAACGCTTAAGGGTCAATACACCCTAGTCGTCAGCCGGCGTCAGCGGAGCCACTATTTTTGCGAGGAATGAGGGTCTATACAGCCGGGCTTGCGGCCGCCTCTGTAGGAGCACAGCTTGCTGGCGATGGCGTTTTGAAGATCGCCATCGCCAGCAAGCTGTGCTCCTACAGGGGACGGGACGCTTACTGCGGGCGAACGCGCAGGGTGAGGCCTTTGAGGAAGTTGCGCAGCAACTGGTCGCCACACGTGCGGTAGTTGGTGTGGCCGAACTTGCGGAACAGCGCGCTCAATTCAGGCTTGGACACCGGGAACTCGGCGGCCTTGAGGATCGCGTGCATGTCGTCTTCTTTTAGTTCGAAGGCTACACGCAGTTTTTTCAGGATGATGTTGTTGGTCACCGGGATTTCGATCGGCTGCGGTGGACGGCTTTCGTCCTTACCGCGCTTGAAGATCACCAGGCCATCAAGGAAGTGCGCCATGACGTCGTCCGGGCAGCGGACGAAGCCTTCCTCGTCTTCCTCTTTCTTGTCGAGATAAGTCAGCAGGTCGGCCAGGGTCACGTCCATGCCGCCGAGCTTGATGATCTCGATGACTTTCTTGTCGCTGATGTCCAGCATGTAGCGAACGCTGCGCAGTACGTCGTTGTGAATCATGGTGTGCAATCCTGATATTCAGCAGTGGGCGCCGCATCAGACAGCGGCGCCGAAATGTGTGGCGGCGGGAGAAGTCTTAGAACTTCTCTTTGCCGGACAGGTAGCGCCATTGTCCCAGCGGCACTTTGCCGATGGACACGCCGCCGATGCGGATGCGGCGGATGGCGACGACCTTCAGGCCGACGGCCTGGCAAAACAGGGCGATCACGCCCGGTTGCGGGTTCTTCATCGCAAAACGCAGGCGGTTTTCGTTCTGCCAGCTGGCTTTGACTGGCGGCAGTTCCTTGCCCTTGTAGGTCAGGCCGTGGTTCAGGCGGTTGAGGCCGTGAGCCACCATGTCGCCTTCAACCTCGACCACATACTCTTGCTCGATCTTGCTGGCATCGGCGGTGAGCTTGCGCAGGATCTTCCAGTCTTGGGTGAACACCAGCAACCCGCTGGCATTGGCCTGCAAGTCGGTGCTGGCGGTCAGGCGCAGGAAATGGCCCTTGAGCGGACGTTTGCTGAAGCGGTGTTCTTCGCTCAGCGTCTCGGCGCTCAGGGTGGCCATGGCGGTGTCCGCGTCCATGCCCACGGGCACGTTCAACAGGATAGTCACCGGCTCTGGCGCGGTGGCTTTGGCCTCTGGATCGAGTTCGACTTTTTGAGTGTCGACCTTGAACTGCGGCTCGTCGATGACTTCACCGTCCACGGTCACCCAGCCGCCCTCGATGAACAGCTCAGCCTCCCGACGGGAACAGCCGACGAGTTCGATGAGGCGTTTGGAGAGACGAATCGGGTCAGTCATGACAGGGCCGTAACAAAAAAGGGGTGGGCATTGTACCTGCGTGGCGCCGGTTAATCCCGGCTCCATTTGCACCTAGTAGCATTTAGTGTACGAGCTGGCTTGTGTAGGAGCTGGCTTGCCAGCGAAGGCGGCCGATTGATCGCCGCAAAGTTCCCGGGCCTCTTCGCTGGCAAGCCAGCTCCTACACAAGCGAGCTCCTACAGTTGTTCTGTTTTGTGTCAGCCATGCCGCGAATGCTGCTGATGTTGGCGCAGGCGCATGTGCAGCAGCGGATAAGGCTGGCCCATGCCGTCACATTCGGAGCGGCCGATCACTTCAAAGCCTTGTTTGAGATAGAACCCCAGCGCTTGTGAGTTCTGTTCATTGACGTCGAGCTTATCGGCATTCAGGTGTTCCAGGGCATAGCGTAGCAACTGTTTGCCCAGGCCCTGCCCGCGATGAACCGGATCGATGAAGAGCATTTCGATCTTGCCGGCGGCGACCCCGGCGAACCCGGTGATGCGCTGGCGCGGGTTTTTGGTGCAAATAAGCATCACCGCATCGAGGTAGCGGGTCAGCACCAGGTCCTTGAGCAACAGGATGTAGCTGTCCGGCAGAAAGTCATGGGTGGCGCGTACCGAAGCTTCCCAGACCTGAGTGAGTTCTTCGTAGTCACTGTGTTTCGGCGTGTGGATGACCGAATGTTGGCGCATGGCCGGCTGCCCCTTTTGCAGTTGATGATGCGAATCCTTTCTCCCACAAAACGATAGACGTAAAAAAGCCCCGCATCTCGTCAAGAGAGCGGGGCTTTTCGTATTTTTTGCGTTTAGATCTGTTCAGCCCACAGGTCGTATTCGTCGGCATCGGTCACTTTGCACCAGACTTTGTCGCCCGGCTTCAAGTTGCTGCCATTGTCGATGAACACGTTACCGTCGATTTCCGGGGCATCGAAGAAGCAGCGGCCAACGGCCCCTTGCTCGTCGACTTCGTCCACCAGCACTTCGATTTCACGGCCGACGCGCAGTTGCAGGCGCGCCGAGCTGATCGCTTGTTGATGCGCCATGAAGCGGTCCCAACGGTCCTGCTTGACGTCGTCCGGCACGATGGCCGCGTCCAGCAGGTTGGCCGGTGCGCCTTCGACCGGGGAGTACTGGAAGCAGCCGACGCGGTCGAGTTGGGCTTCGGTCAGCCAGTTCAACAGGTACTGGAAATCTTCTTCGGTTTCGCCGGGGAAGCCGACGATGAAGGTCGAACGGATGATCAGGTCCGGGCAGATCTCGCGCCAGTTCTTGATACGTGCCAGGGTCTTGTCTTCGAAGGCCGGGCGTTTCATGGCTTTCAGGACTTTAGGGCTGGCATGCTGGAACGGGATGTCCAGGTACGGCAGGATCTTGCCGGCGGCCATCAACGGGATCAACTCGTCGACGTGCGGGTACGGGTAAACGTAGTGCAGACGAACCCAGACGCCGAGGGTGCTCAGGGCTTCGCAGAGTTCGGTCATGCGGGTTTTCACCGGCGCGCCGTTCCAGAAACCGGTGCGGTATTTCACATCAACGCCGTAAGCGCTGGTGTCTTGCGAAATCACCAGCAGCTCTTTGACACCGGCCTTGACCAGGCGCTGGGCCTCGTCGAGCACATCACCGACCGGGCGGCTGACCAGTTTGCCGCGCATCGACGGGATGATGCAGAAGCTGCAGCTGTGGTTGCAGCCTTCGGAAATCTTCAAGTAGGCGTAGTGGCGCGGGGTCAGCTTGATGCCTTGCGGCGGCACCAGGTCAATCAGCGGGTTGTGATCCTGACGCGGCGGCACGGCATCGTGCACGGCGTTGACCACTTGCTCGTACTGCTGCGGACCGGTCACGGCCAGCACGCTTGGGTGCACCTTACGAATGTTGCCTTCTTCGACGCCCATGCAGCCGGTCACGATGACCTTGCCGTTTTCCTTGATGGCTTCGCCGATTACTTCCAGCGATTCAGCCTTGGCCGAGTCGATGAAACCGCAGGTGTTGACCACCACGACGTCGGCGTCCTCGTAAGTGGACACAACGTCATAGCCTTCCATGCGCAGCTGGGTAAGGATGCGCTCGGAGTCGACCAGTGCTTTGGGGCAACCCAGGGATACGAAGCCAACCTTTGGATTGGCCGGCACAGGAGTGGTGGACATGTCTAACCTCGGTATTTGTGACGCCTCCAGCCGAAGTCGGCAAGGCGACAAACGGGCGCTTTGTCGCGCCTCTGATCAAAAAGTGCGCAATTCTAGCGATGAGTCGCTCACTTGACCAGCTTTATGCAGGGAAATACGACGAGTGCTGCGCTATGCTTCGCGCCGTTAGGCTTTACCGAATTTTTACAGTCAACAAATCGTCTGTAACCTGACGTAAAACAGCGCATGCTGCGTGGCAAAGCATAGCGCTTCTTCCAAATAAGTCCGATCTGGGTAGTAGGAGTGGTGGATGGGTCAGGCAAGTAGTCAGGCGGCGGGTGCCGAGCATTCAGCAGCGAAGCCGATCGGCATGCTGGTCGCGGCAGTCGGGGTGGTTTACGGCGATATCGGCACGAGCCCGCTGTACACCCTCAAAGAAGTGTTTTCCGGTGGCTACGGCGTGCCGGTCAACCATGACGGCGTGCTGGGGATACTGGCGCTGATCTTCTGGTCGCTGATCTGGGTCGTTTCGATCAAATACATGTTATTCGTGCTGCGCGCCGACAACCAGGGCGAAGGCGGGATCATGGCCCTGACCGCGCTGGCCAGGCGGGCGGCGTCTGGGCATCCGAAGTTGCGCACCTTGCTGGTGGTTTGCGGGCTGATCGGTGCGGCGCTGTTCTACGGCGACAGCATGATCACTCCGGCGATTTCCGTCCTCTCGGCCATTGAAGGCCTGGGGTTGGCGTTCGAGGGCATCGATCATTGGGTCGTCCCGCTGTCGTTGATCGTGCTGGTGGCGCTGTTCCTGATCCAGAGCCACGGCACCGCGCGCATCGGCATTCTGTTCGGGCCGATCATGGTCACCTGGTTTGTGGTGCTGGGCGCGCTGGGCGTCTACGGCATCATGCAACACCCCGAAGTGTTGCAAGCGATGAACCCGGTGTGGGGCGTGCGTTTCTTCGTGGTGCACCCGGGCATGGGCGTGGCGATTCTCGGCGCGGTGGTGCTGGCGTTGACCGGTGCCGAAGCGCTGTACGCCGACATGGGCCACTTTGGTCGCAAGCCGATTGCCCGCGCCTGGTTCATCCTCGTGCTGCCGGCGCTGGTGCTGAACTACTTTGGTCAGGGTGCGCTGCTGCTCGGTGACCCGGAAGCGGCTCGTAACCCGTTCTATCTGTTGGCGCCAAGCTGGGCGCTGATTCCCTTGGTTGGCTTGTCGACCCTGGCCACGGTGATTGCCTCGCAAGCGGTGATTTCCGGTGCGTTCTCCCTGACCCGTCAGGCGATCCAGCTCGGTTACATTCCACGCATGCACATTCGACACACCTCCAGCGCTGAACAAGGCCAGATCTACATTGGCGCGGTGAACTGGGCGCTGATGGTCGGCGTGATTCTGTTGGTGTTGGGTTTCGAATCCTCCGGTGCCCTGGCTTCGGCCTACGGCGTGGCGGTGACGGGCACGATGCTGATGACCACCATCCTGGTGTCGGCGGTGATGTTGCTGCTGTGGAAATGGCCACCGGTGCTCGCGGTGCCGGTGTTGCTCGGTTTCCTGCTGGTGGACGGTCTGTACTTCGCCGCCAACGTACCGAAAATCGTTCAGGGCGGTGCGTTTCCGGTGATCGCCGGTATCGCGCTGTTCGTGCTGATGACCACCTGGAAACGCGGCAAGCAACTGCTGGTAGAGCGTATGGACGAAGGTGGGCTACCACTGCCGATTTTCATCAGCAGTATCGCCGTGCAACCGCCGCATCGCGTACAGGGCACCGCCGTGTTCCTGACCGCGCGCCCGGATGCCGTGCCTCACGCGCTGTTGCACAACCTGCTGCATAACCAGGTGCTGCACGAGCAAGTGGTGCTGCTGACGGTGTTGTACGAAGACATCCCGCGCGTGCCACCGACCCGGCGCTTTGAGGTGGAGTCCCACGGCGAAGGTTTCTTCCGGGTGATCCTGCATTTTGGCTTCATCGACGAACCGGACGTGCCGCAAGCGCTGAAGTTGTGTCATCTCGACGACCTGAACTTCAGCCCGATGCGCACCACCTACTTCCTCAGCCGCGAGACGGTCATCGCCTCCAAGCTGGAAGGCATGGCCCGTTGGCGAGAGGCGCTGTTCGCCTTCATGTTGAAGAACGCCAATGGCAATTTGCGCTTCTTTAATCTGCCGCTGAATCGGGTGATTGAGTTGGGTACTCAGGTAGAGATGTAAGCGACATCAAAAAGCCCCCGTTGCCGTGAAGGTGGCGGGGGCTTTTTTGTGTCCGAGCGCATAACTTTTGTCTGGTAAAGATCCTGTGGGAGTGAGCCTGCTCGCGATAGCGGTAGCTCAGTCGCCATCAATGTTGCCTCTGTCGACGTCATCGCGAGCAGGCTCACTCCTACAAGAGTCCTACGGTGTTACTTGCTTTCAGGCAGTTCTTCTTCGGATTCGGTTTTTGTCCGGGCAGGTCGCGGGGTTAGCACCTTCAATACATCATCAATCACTGCCTTACCCATTGCCGTCAGGTAATGCGCGGCCCAGGCGTGGCGGTCGGTGTCTTTTGCGTAGGCGGCATCCTCGGCGAATGATTTGCCGAGGAATAGCAGGTCGGAGGCTTGTGACAATGCATCAGCGATAGGGACGCCGGCGCGGACGTTGAATAACGCCTGGTTCGAGCAGTAGACGAAGGGGGTGAAGCCGGTGGTTTTCAGGTCTGAAGGTGTGGATGGATTTGTTTTGCTCATTGTTTCGCTCCTTAAAACGAGGAGCTGCCGCATTCGTTACCACACGAATGGGTGGCAGCTGTACGCAGGGTGGTAAACCGGGAGAGCAAAGGAACCGGCAGACCCGAAGGTCTCCCACGCACAGCCGCCATGACACCGGATTACAGGCGTAAAAACGCATGAAATCGTGATGGGAGCGCTGTTGCACTTTGCTTTGCCGGGTTACCACACCCGATCACTGCATTGGCAGCGACGGCCGAAGACTATCCCGTCAAAGAAAAGCGCAACAAGGCATCAAAGTGCCCAAACGCGAGATTCGGAGTTTGCCTACAAGGTCTGCGGGCGTCATCCGATATTGCGACACCAGAAGTAAACGAAACTAAATATGGTGAGAGCGTTTACACGTCCTTCGGCTCACTTTTTCTCAGGATGAAAAACGCTGAATGATAAATTCGCGGTTTTTGCAGCTTGCTGTATGTCTAATTCGACGCAATACTCTGCGTAGAACTGTGTGTTCAAATTTGCATGATTGTGTAGAGAGGTGAGTATGACGGCATTACTGGAGCGTGCTGACCAAGCGATTTCGGTGACTGCGATGGTCAGGGGGTTTAGTGCGAGGCTAAAGGAGATTTCCAGCCGAGCCACCGAACGACTGGTCATTTTCAAAGACAACCAGCCCGCAGCGGTCATTATCAATGTCGATGCGTATCAGGAAATGCTTGACGAGCTTGAGGACCTTCGGGTTGAAGCAGCGGCCCGAGAGCGACTGATCGGTTTTGATCAGGCCAAGGCTGTCAGCCACGACGATATGCGGGCTCGGTACGCCAAGAAAGACTAAAGGAGCTGTGGATGGTTTGGGGCGTTATCTATCATCCGGAGGTCCAGAAGGATCTGGATCTGCTGGGAGCTGTGGCGGCGAACCGCATTCTTGATGTTATCGAAGAGCGGATTATCAATGGTGAGCCGGACAAGAGCGGCAAGCCCCTAAGAGCCAGTCTTGCAGGCTGTAGACGGATCCGGACCGGTGACACGCGGATTGTTTATCGAGTCGATGGCAAGGCGATTCAGGTGTTGATCGTCGCAGTCGGGGCCCGACGTGACGAAGAGGTATATGGCGCCGCAGAGCGCCGCCTATAAGTAGGAAGCCCCTGTTGCCGTGAAGGTGGCGGGGTTTTTTTTGTCCGATCACTTGAATCCACTGACCATCCCTGTGGGAGTGAGACCGGCTTGCCGGCGATAGCGGTCTGTCAGGCAACACCAATAGTGAATCTCAGTCCGCCATCGCGAGCAGGCTCGCTCCCACAGGGGAACGGCGGTGTTGCTTGCTTTCAGGCAGTTCTTCTTCAGATTGGTCTTTGTCCGGGCTGGTCGCGAGGTCAGGACCTATCGAGCGGTCTTGACGGATCGATATTTTCAAAGAAAAAAGTGTCCACGTTTTATGGAATGTGGACACTTGGAGTTTCTAGCTTGATGAAGAGTCAAGACATTTTGCTTTTGTTCAAGATCGCCAGACTGCACGCCCAAAAAGAAAACTTTTTGGGAAAATGGAATCTGAGTCGAATTCGACATAACGTCCGGCTAGCTGGAAGCGCTTCAAGTTTGTACATGTAAAAAAGCCCCCGCAACCAAACGGCTACGGGGGCTTTTTCGTGGCGTGGCTCAGATCACTCCTGAACCGTCGCCTCTTCCTTGGCTTGCCGCTTCTCGATGATATCCACCAAACGCTGGGCCAGCGCCGGGTAGTTCTCGTCGAAGTGATGGCCGCCAGGCAGTTTTATCGCTTCGCCCACGGCGGTCTTGTCGGTACAGCCGCTTTCGTCGACTTCTTCTTCACCGTAGATGCACACCACTTTCTCAGGTGGCAGCTTGGCCATTTCCGGGCCAGTGGCGGCTTCTTTGCCGGCGTTGCCGAGCCAGCCTTCGACTTCGATTTCGAAGCTGCCGGTGCGGGCGAAGGCCAGCAGGATGATGGCGTCGACGCGTTGCTGTTCCGATTCGGCCAAGCGGTTGTAGATCGCTGGCAGCACGTCGGCGCCAAACGAGTAACCGGTCAGGATGAAGCGCTTGGTGCCCCATTTCTGCCGGTAGTGCTGCATCAGTTCGGCGAGGTCCAGGGCGCTTTGCTCCGGGCTCTTGTGCTGCCAGTAGTAGCGCAGGGTGTCGATGCCGACCACCGGGTAGCCGATCTTGGCCATCTCGCCCGCTACGTCACGGTCGAGGTCGCGCCAGCCGCCGTCACCGGAGAGGAACAGGGTGACGGTGTCCTTGGCTTGGCCAGCCGGTACTTCGACAACCGGGATTTGCAGACCGCCAGCGGCTTTGTCACCACCGACGAGGAGCTTGCGCAGTTCGTTGTTCAGCACTTGCGGCAGGTTGATGTCGTAGTCGCTGATGCTGGTTTCGGCGTTGGGTTGATCGCGTACGAAGCCGGCGCTGGTGTCGTCCGGGTTGTCGTTCCACGCCACCAGCCAGTGGCCGTGAGCAGCGGTTTTCGGCAGCAGGTGGGTGCAGCCTGGTTTTTCCAGGGCCAGGTCGACGGAGATGGCTTGAGCCTTGTCATTCTTTTGCTCGGACAGCCAGCGCCAGGCCAGTACGGCGCCGGGGCCGATACCGCTGACCAAGGTTGCCGGGCCTTTGAGTTCTCTCAAGCCCGATTGCAGTGCGCGGCTTTGCAGCAGGCAGTCTTTAGGCAGAATCACTTGAACAATCTGCGCCGAACCGGAGCGGCTCAATGTAATCAGCTGTTGATCGCTGAGCTTCTGGTCTTCGTTGACCGCTACCAGCACTTGAGCCTTCGGCGTGGTGCCGGGAACCACGCGGGTCATCACGGCGCCACCAGCGGGCGTCAACAGTTCGAGCGTCGGTGCCGGTGCCGGGCGTTTCATGTACCAGAAACCGCCACCGAGAATCAGGGCCAGCACTACCAGTGTGGCCAGTACGTACCGCAAGGAGCGTTGAATCATCAGCGTTTCACCAATCCAGTCAAGCCGCCCGCAATCAGGGCAGCAGTATCGGCCAGGGCAACCAGCGGATCGAGTCCGGCGGGCACGGCCATATAACGGGGTTCCCAGTCAGGCTGGAACTTGTCTTTGAAGCGGCGCAAGCCTTGGAAGTTGTAGAGCTGCTCACCACGGCGGAAAACCATCGAGCCCAGACGCTGAGTCAGTGGTGCACCACGACGGGGTTGCAACCCCGACAACGGCACCATGCCCAGGCTGAAACGCGCGTATCCATGTTTTTTATAATGTTGAATCAGGCCGACCATCATGAATTCCATAGTCAGCTTCGGCGCGTCCGGGTGCGCACGCATCAGGTCGAGGCTGGCCAGGTCATGGCCATAGGTCTCGAGCAGATTGGCGAATGCCACCGGGCGACCTTCGAAACGAATCACCGCAATGCGGAAGTGCTTGAGGTAGTCATCGCTGAAACGGCCGAGCGAAAAGCCTTTCTCGCGGACATTCTTGCCGGTCAGCCAGGCATCGGAAATGACCTTGAGTTCATCCATCGGGGCGTGGCCCGGCTCAAAGATCTCCAGCGACAAACCATCGCGGGTGCCACGGTTCCAGGTGTAACGCAGGTCTTTCATCTCTTTGCCCTTGGCTTCGAGATCAAAGCGATGCAGATCCACCCGGGCTTCTTCGCCCAGCTTGATCGCGGTCAGGCCGATGTCCATGTAGTACGGCAGGTTCTCGGCGCGCACTTGATAGAACACGGGGCGGGCGTGGTGGACGTCGCAGAGGTCGCGGAACTGCCAGATCATTTCCGCCCGTTGCTGGGTCGGGCCGATCGGGTCGTACAGCGCCACCAGGCTGCGTCCACGGCGGGCGTACATCAGAAACGCCTCATCGTTAGGGTGGAACAGCAGCGCCTTGTCACCGGTCAGGGCCAGGCCGCCATCCGGTTGGGCGGAAGCCATGAGGATCTTTACGGCGCGGTTCAGTTCATCCGGCGACGGCAAGTGAATGACTGGGCGGGCGGTGCGCAGCAGCCATGTCAGGGATACCACGACCAGCAGCACGGCGGCGCCCAGCAGCGAGCGCAAGCCACGCGGCGCATCGGCATCGAGGGTGAACTGCCACCAGAGTTGGTGGCTGTACGGAACGTCCTGATACGCAAACAGCAGCAACCAGATCGAGGCACCCAGCACGCACAGGCTGGACACCAGATACAGCGGCGAGAACGGCAGTTCGGTGAGGCGGCTCGGGCGATAGAACGAGCGGCGGAAAACTCCCAGCAAACTGGCTGTGAGGGTCATCAGGCAAGCTTCTTCCCAGTCAAAACCCTTGAGCAGGGAGAGCAGGGCGCCGACCAGCAGCAAAATGGTGGTCAGCATCCAGGCCGCAGACAGGCGTCGACGCAAGCCTTGAGCCAACAAGAGACACAGCACACCAATCAGGCTGGCGCCGAAGTGCGAGGCATCGACCAGGCGATGCGGAATCAGAAAACCGACGTGTTCCAGGCGGGTGTCGATTTCCGGGGTCACGCCGGAAAACAGCAACACCACGCCGGACAGGAACACCAGCACCGCCAGAATCGGTGCCGCGAGGCCCGAAGCTGCACGCAGGGACTGACGCGACTGAAACAGGCGCTGACCTTCGTTGATCAGCAGGAACAGGCAGGCCACCAACAGGGGCAACACCACATAGATCAGTCGATACAACAGCAGGGCGGCGGCCAGTGGTGCCGCGCCGAGTGAATCGGCAAAGGCTGCCAGCAGGATCGCTTCGAATACGCCGACCCCGCCCGGCACGTGGCTGAGCACGCCCGCGGCCAATGCCAGCAAGTACACCAGCAGGAAAGCGCCGAAGGGCGGGGCCTCGGGCAGCAACAGATAGAGCACGGTCGCGGCGGCAGCCACGTCCAGGGCGGTGATGATCAGTTGCAGGAAAGTCAGGCGGCGGCCGGGCAGGCGCAAGGTGCGGCGGCCGACTTTGACCAGCAAGTTGTCAGGTGAAGGCTGATCCGGCAGGCGACGGCGGTAGATGCCGATGGCCAGGACGCTGAAGAGCAGCAGGACTGCCGCGGCAATCGCACCGAGCAATGTCTCGGACAGCCCCAAGGCAGTAGAGGCGGCAGGCAGGTTGCTGAGGGTTGCCAGGGCGGCCAGCGGTGGCAGGGCGCAACCGAGCGACAGGCTGGCAAACAACGTCATGTGAGCGACTTCTGAAGCCCCCAGACCATGACGTGCATATAAACGGTAACGAACCGAGCCACCCGAAAGCATTGAAAGGCCAATGGCATTGCCGATCGCAAAGGCCGTGAACCCGCCGAGCGCCAAAATTCGAGGCGCCAGCGTCACGCCCGCATAGCGGCTGGCCGACCATTCGTAACCCAACAGAATAATGAAGCCGGCCACGGTCGCACCCAAGGCGCCCAGCAATGCCGGTTTCGGGACTTCCAGAATCGAGTCGTGCAAAGCGTACAGATCGAGTTCGCTCAGCAGATGACGGCAGGCAATCAGCGCGATAGCGAACAACAGCAGAGTGACCGCCAGACCGATGGGCTGACGATATTTGCTGATCAGATCGAGCAGGCGCAAACGCTCGGCCTTGATCGGCTGTGTTGCTGTGACAGTGTCTTGTGGATCAGACGAGTTGGCGCGCATCAATCACCTCTTGGATCGTGCGCGACAGGATGGAGGTATCGAGCCAAGTTACCAATCCTTGTAGATAAAAATAATCACGAATATTAACGCCTCTCACCGGGTTCCGGCGATGGTGCGTCATGAGTCGAAGAGGGGGCTGCCTGAGTTTCAGCATAGTCTGGACTCAGTAGTTTGAAGATCCCTGACGCTTCCCGGCACTGTGACAGATCATTGTTGCGAAAGGACTTTTTCGGCAGATACAAAAAAGGCCACTCTTTCGAGTAGCCTTTTTTGATGTTTGGTTGCGGGAGCCGGATTTGAACCGACGACCTTCGGGTTATGAGCCCGACGAGCTACCAGACTGCTCCATCCCGCGTCTGTGTGGCGGCATTCTACAGGCGAACGGCGAGGTGTCAACCGTTAATCCCAAGAAGGGTCAAATAAGTGTAGTTGAGCGGCGAACGGTCGTAGGGGAGAGCTAAGTTTCGGAATTGGAACGATTTCTCATTTCAGACCACATCAGCCCAAATGCTCGCTTGCTTCGCTCTGAATACAAAACAAACACGCACAAAAAAGGCCACTCTTTCGAGTAGCCTTTTTTGATGTTTGGTTGCGGGAGCCGGATTTGAACCGACGACCTTCGGGTTATGAGCCCGACGAGCTACCAGACTGCTCCATCCCGCGTCTGTGTGTCGGCATTCTACAGAGGATCGCCGGGGTGTCAACCTTCAATATTGGAAAAACCTCTTCCTGTTCAACCGCTTAGCTTGAAAATAGGGTGGCGTAAATGGCTGTAAGGCAGGCGTGGCAAGGCTTGTAGCTCTATTGGCAGGTTGCGTTCGATTGAAAAAATAAATGCACGGCGTACTTTCCTACGAGTGAAAAAGAACATTCCGAGTACTGGTGCTATATACAGGTGTCGGTGAGATACTGCCTATCTGACTCGCCAACGCTCCTTTTCTTCGTCTCGAACTGCGCTTTTATATGACCCAGCGAAAAATCATCCACGTCGACTGTGACTGCTTCTACGCCGCCATCGAGATGCGTGACGACCCGCGCCTGGCCGGTAAACCGTTGGCAGTGGGTGGTTCGGCGGATCGACGGGGGGTGATCGCAACCTGTAACTATGAAGCGCGGGCCTATGGCGTACGTTCGGCCATGTCTTCCGGGCATGCGTTGAAGCTGTGCCCGGACCTGACCATCGTCAAGCCGCGCATGGAGGCTTATAGAGAAGCCTCGAAGGAAATTCACACGATCTTTCGCGATTACACCGACATGATCGAACCGCTGTCCCTCGATGAGGCCTACCTCGACGTGTCGGACAGCGCGCATTTCGGTGGCAGTGCTACGCGTATTGCCCAGGACATCCGTCGGCGAGTGTCCAATCAATTGCACATCACCGTGTCAGCCGGTGTGGCGCCGAACAAGTTTCTGGCCAAGATCGCCAGTGACTGGAAAAAGCCCAACGGCTTGTTCGTCATCACCCCGGATCAAGTGGAAGACTTTGTCAGCGGCTTGCCGGTGAGCAAGTTGCACGGTGTGGGCAAAGTCACTGCCGACAAACTGGGCAGGCTCGGCATCGTCGATTGCTCGCATTTGCGCGAGTGGGACAAATTGGCGCTGGTGCGCGAATTCGGCAGTTTCGGCGAACGACTCTGGAGCCTGGCCCGTGGGATCGATGAGCGTTTGGTCCACAACGACAGTCGTCGGCAGTCGATCAGTGTTGAAAACACCTACGACGTGGACTTGCCGGATCTGGTGAGCTGTCTGGATAAATTGCCTGAGCTGCTGGCAACCCTTGCGGGCCGCATGGCGCGAATCGACAGCAGCTATCGGCCGGGCAAGCCGTTCGTCAAAGTGAAATTCCATGACTTTACCCAGACGACACTGGAGCAGGCCGGAGCAGGGCGGGATTTGGGGAGTTATCAGTTGCTGCTGACCCAGGCGTTCAATCGCGGCGGGAAACCGGTGCGGTTGCTGGGGGTTGGGGTAAGGCTTGAGGATTTGCGGGGCGGGTTTGAGCAGATGGAGTTGTTTGAGCGGTAGTGGGCAGATCTTAATGTTGAAGTGAATGTCAGGCCGCCTTCGCGAGCAGGTCGAATCGTCGCACCGTCGCTCCCACAGTTGACCGAGTTGTTCAGACGAACGCGGACTAATGTGGGAGCGAGCCTGCTCGCGAAGCTTTTAGCTTTAGCTTTTAATTCGGCCCCGGATCCGCAACCAGGCGCCCGGCATCCTTGGTCAACGACTTGAGGAATTCGGTCTGCAACTCGGGATCGTTGCGCGTCAGTTCGATCAGGCTTTGCTCCAGCTCGCTGGCTTCTTCTTCCAGACCCAGTTCCGACAGGCGCTTGACCCGGTGTACCCACTGGCTCACTTCGTCGTCTTCGAGATCGTCGTAAATCAGCCCGTGGGCTTCGAGCAACTTGCCACGCAAAGAACTGCTGACTTCCAGGGATGTGTTGGTGTGCACATCGTCGTTGCCATCTTCGACGCTGATCAGCAGGCGGGTTAAATGGTTGATGTCATGTTCGGCAAACGGGCTGTCCAGCAGATTCACCCGCAAAACGCCGTTTTTGTCGGTGCTCAGCTCGAACGTTTCCTTGCCGGCCTTGACCTCCACCGGACGCTCGCTCCATGGCAGGCTCGAGTATTCGGTGCGTTTGTCGAGCTGAACTTCGTCGATGCCGGCCAGGTTTTGTTGCGCACGACCGTGAGACTGCACGTTCATGAACGGGTTGAGCCCGGCGAAACCGTAGCTCAGCCAATCCTTGGTCACGCTGTCCGGCAGGTTGCCAAGCGTAAACACGTTGACCACGTTCGCGCCGACACCGGCCACTACAGCCACCGCGCCCAGCGGGATCTCATAGACCTCCCGCCAGGGTTGGTAAGGTGTGTAGCGATCATAGTTGCGAGTGACTTCGAATTCGGTGACTTCGAAGGTCTTCTGCTCGTGGATTTTCACCCGACGTTGCGGCAGATCAAGCACCTTGGGATCACCGACATCGATCTGCAGGCTGTGATCGAGCAATTTGCGCTCGACACGTTCCTCGTGCTCGCTACGTTGCGACATCTGATTGGCGCAGCCGCTGACCAGCAGGGTGCCGCACAGGGCGGCACCACCGAGGCCTAAGGTGTTTCGCTTGAACATGACTTCTCTATCTGGTGTCAGCGGCGGATACGGGCCTGGAGGAAAGACAGCACGTCGGCGACCGGCAGCGCTTGCGCTTCAGGTTCGGTGCGGCTCTTGTATTCCAGATTGCCTTCGGCAAGGCCACGATCACTGACCACGATCCGGTGAGGAATGCCGATCAGCTCCATGTCCGCGAACTTGATGCCCGGGCTGGTCTTCTTGTCGCGGTCGTCCAGCAGAACTTCGAAGCCGGCTGCAGTCAGTTCTGCGTAGAGCTTGTCGGTGGCTTCGCGAACCTGTTCGGTTTCGTAGCGCAGTGGCACCAGCGCAACCTGGAACGGCGCAAGGGTGTCGCTCCAGATGATCCCGTTGGCGTCGTTGTTCTGCTCGATGGCGGCCGCCACCACGCGGGAAACGCCGATGCCGTAGCAACCCATTTCCAGGGTGACCGGCTTGCCGTTCTCGCCCAGCACTTCGCACTTCATCGCTTTGCTGTACTTGTTGCCCAGCTGGAAGATGTGCCCGACTTCGATGCCGCGCTTGATTTCCAGCGTGCCCTTGCCATCCGGGCTTGGGTCGCCGGCTACCACGTTACGCAGGTCAGCGACGGTTGGAACAGGCAGATCACGCTCCCAGTTCACGCCGAAGTAGTGTTTGTCGTCGATGTTGGCACCAATGCCGAAGTCGCTCATCAGCTCGACGGAACGGTCGATGATGATCGGCAGTGGCAGGTTCAACGGGCCCAGAGAGCCGGCGCCGGCGCCAATGGCGTCGCGCAGTTCGCTTTCGGACGCCATGACCAGCGGGCTGGCAACGCCTGGCTGGTTGGCCGCCTTGATTTCGTTCAGTTCGTGGTCACCACGGATGATCAGGGCAATCAGCTTGCCTGGCTCTTCAGCGTGAACCACCAGGGTCTTGATGGTCTTTTCGATCGGCAGGTTGAAGCCTTCGACCAGTTGCGCAATGGTCTTGGCGTTCGGGGTGTCGACCAGGCACAGCTCTTCGGCAGGCAGCGCGCGCGAGGTTTCGCGTGGTACCGCTTCGGCTTTTTCGATGTTCGCCGCGTAGTCGGAGCCGTTGCTGAAGACGATGTCGTCTTCGCCGGATTCGGCCAGTACGTGGAACTCGTGGGAGCCGGCACCGCCGATGGAACCGTTGTCGGCTTCTACAGGGCGGAACTTCAGGCCCAGACGGGTGAACACGTTGCAGTAAGCCTGGTGCATGCGGTCGTAGGTGACTTGCAGCGAAGGCTGGTCAGCGTGGAACGAATAGGCGTCCTTCATGATGAATTCACGACCGCGCATCAAACCGAAGCGTGGGCGGATTTCATCGCGGAATTTGGTCTGGATCTGGTACAGGTTGATCGGCAGCTGTTTGTAGCTGCTCAACTCATTGCGCATCAGATCGGTGATCACTTCTTCGTGGGTCGGGCCCGCGCAGAAATCACGACCATGGCGATCCTTGAAGCGCAGCAATTCAGGGCCGTACTCTTCCCAACGACCGGATTCCTGCCACAGCTCAGCCGGTTGTGTGCTCGGCATCAACACTTCAAGAGAGCCTGCGGCGTTCATTTCTTCACGAACGACGGCTTCGACCTTGCGCATCACTCGCAAGCCCATCGGCAGCCAGGTGTAGAGGCCCGAGGCGAGTTTGCGGATCATGCCGGCGCGCAGCATCAGCTGATGGCTGATCACGACCGCGTCGGAAGGCGTTTCTTTCTGTGTGGCGAGCAAAAATTGACTGGTGCGCATGGTTGGCCGTTGTCGGTTGCTGATGACGGGAAATGACGGAGCATTGTACGGGCGAGATCCGCTGGCGTACAGGCATGCGGTCGGTGGTGTGGCAGGAGGGCGGGAATCACACCGCCCTTTGCGATGATTCCTGCGATTCTTCCACGATTTGGGGCGGAGCGGGCTCTGGCGTCGGTGTCGGACCTGCGCGACGGCTCTCCTGGAACCAGTGGAGGGCGATCAACAGCAGTGTCGGAACGCCGAGCAGGGCGGTGATCAAGAAGAAATTGTGATAGCCGAACTTCTCGACCATGACCCCCGAGTAGCCGCCGATCAGGCGTGGCAGCAGCAGCATGATCGAGCTGAGCAGGGCGTACTGGGTGGCGGAAAACTTGAGGTTGGTCAGGCTCGACAGGTAGGCGACGAACGCCGATGTCGCCAGGCCCGAGCTGAAGTTGTCCAGGGAAATGGTGAGGATCAGCATGTTCAGGTTGGCGCCCATGTCGGCGAGCATCAGGAACAGCAGGTTAGTGCCGGCCGACGCAATGCCGCCGATCAGCAGAATCGGCAGAATGCCGAAGCGCACAATCAGCAGGCCGCCCATGCCGGCGCCGACCAGGGTCATGATCAAGCCAAAGATTTTGCTGACGCTGGCGATTTGATCCTTGGTGAAACCCTGGTCAATGTAGAACACGTTGGCCATCACGCCCATGACCGTATCGGACATCCGGTACGTGGCGATCAGCCCCAGCAGCAGGAAGGCTTGCCAGCGGTAACGCAGAATGAAGTCGTTGACCGGCGTCAGCACCGGCGCCAGTCCGCGGCGGCCCATGCTCGACAGGCACAGGGCGGTCAGCGTGATGTAGAGGATCGCCCGCAGAAGCGCCCGGTCTTCGAGTACCAGGTCGAGCAGGCTCACGCCTTCGAACAGGACGCTGGCGAAGTCGGTGTAGTAGAGCTGAGTGAACATGGCGGGCACGGACACCAGCAACACGATCAGCACAAACACTGACGCCAGTTGATGCACAAAGCTGTAACGGCCGGCCTGAAGCTGTGTGCGCAGTGGCACGGGTGGTTCGCGCATGAACACCGAGGTGATCAATGCTGGAACCATCAGGGCGCCGAACAGCACGTAGGTACCCGCCCAGGCCGAATGCTGATAATTGAAACCGGTGGAGCCGAAGCCCTCGGCGAAGAACAGCGCGCCGGCAGTCGCAAGCAGCGCGGCGATCCGATAACCCGACATGTAGCTGGCGGCGAGTGCCGCCTGGCGACTGTCTTCGGCGATTTCCAGGCGATAGGCATCGACCGCAATGTCCTGCGTCGCCGAGGCGAAGGCGACCACCACCGCGATGGCGATCAGCCAGGACAAATGCTTTTGTGGGTCGCAAAAACCCATGCCTACCAGGCCGAGGATCACCAGCGCCTGCGATAGCACCAGCCACGAGCGTCGTCGCCCCAGCTTGCCGAGAAATGGCAGGCGCCATTGATCGAGCAGGGGGGACCAGACCCATTTAAAGGCGTAGGCCAAGCCAATGAGACTTGCATAACCAATGGTTTCGCGAGCTACACCTGCCTCGCGAAGCCAGACGGAAAGCGTCGAAAACACCAGCATGTAGGGCAGGCCGGCGGCGAAACCAAGCAGCAACAACACAAGCGTCGAGGGGCTGGCATAGGCGGCGAGCGCGGCGCGCCAGGTTTTACGGGGCATGGGCTGGAGTCTGCCTCAAGAATTACGGAAACAAAGCGCGCACTCTAACCGCTGTGCTCTACCGGGCGCCAGCCATGGCGCTGAATATCAACACGATTATTCTGGATGCTGACACCTTCCGAGCGCAATCGCGCGCGCTGCTCATCCCCCGAAGGGCTGCCCACAGGCAGGCTGATCCGACCGCCGGCACCGAGAACCCGATGCCAGGGCAGTTTGGTGTCGCCCGGCAATTGGCTCAACGTGCGTCCGACCCAGCGGGCAGCGCGACCGAGTCCGGCCAGCTCCGCGAGTTGACCATAGCTCACCACTTTGCCTTCAGGCACTTGGGCCAGGGTCAGGTAGAGCGCCGTGCGTCGGATTTGCGCCGCATTGTCGGATTCAGAGGTTGGTTCGGTCACGTCCGCAATTCCTGAAAAAAGGTCGCATTGCCGTTTGTAGAGTAAATCCCGGATCACTGTTTGAGAAATGAACTCAATAGAAATAGTCGAGTCAGTCCTTGCTAGGGTCTTATTCCAGAGGATAATGCCGACTTTTTATCGCAAACTTGAGTCTGTTTTTGCTTATGTTGTCCAGAACCCTGCTTTGCCTCGCAGTCCTGAGTGCTGCCACACCCTTGCTCGCCGATACCGTCTGGTTGAAGAACGGTGACAAGTTGAGCGGCAAGATCACGTTGTTCGATGGCGGCAAGTTGGTGATCCAGACGGAGTACGCCGGCGCGGTCCCGATCGACTGGAAACAGGTCAAAACCCTGGAAAGCGATCAGGAGTTGCTGGTCAAGCAGGATGCGTACACGGGCGAGAAGGCCAAGTCACTGCATGCTGCCGGCGACGGCAAGGTGACGCTGGAAAATGGCGAGGCTCCCAAGACGGTGGAACTGGCCAGTATTCAGCAGATTCTAAAGCCCAAGCCGGTGGTCGAAGATCTGGTGTGGAAGGGGAACATCGACGCAGCGCTGGATTACCAGCGGGCGGAAAACGATACAGATGACTACGGCATCAACTTCAAGACGACTGCGCGCCATGGTAAATGGCGGCACACAGCGGAAGGCGAGTACAACCGCGAATTCCAGGATGGCGTCGTTACGACTGACAACTGGCGGGCTGAATACTCGCTCGACCGCTTCTTGACCGAGAAATGGTTCTGGCAAGGCCGGGCAGTCTATAAGCGCGACAAAGTCGAAAACCTTTCCCGTCAGCGCACCTTGGGTACCGGTCCGGGTCACCAGTTCTGGGACGACGAATTGGGCGCATTCTCCCTGGGCTCGCTGGTCAATCGTACGGACTATGAGTTCACGGACGGCAACAAGGACAACTTCTATGCCCTGGCGATGACTTGGGATTACAACCGCTACCTGATTGGCAAGAAGGTGGAGTTCTTCACCAATGGTGAAGTGGCCAAGCCGTTGTCAGACGTGGCCAATTACGCACTCGATACTGAAATGGGCTTGCGCTACAAGGTGACCGAATGGGCGTCGCTGAACCTGAAGGCCGAGCGCGACGTCGTCAGCGGTACCGAAGACGCTGATTTGGACCAGACCCGCTACACCGCCGGGTTTGGCGTAGCCTGGTAAGGCATAAAAATCGCAGCCCTGGGCTGCGATTTTTTTTGCCCGCAAAACAGTCGGGCACAAAAAAGCCCCGCTTTTAAGGGCGGGGCTTTTTACTAAAGCAAGTACAAGTTAGATAACTTGAACTTCTTCAGCTTGCATGCCTTTCTGACCGCGGGTAGCGATGAAAGAAACCTGTTGGCCTTCTTTCAGGCTTTTGAAGCCGTCGGATTGGATAGCTTTGAAGTGAACGAACAGGTCGTCACCGGATTGTGGAGTGATGAAGCCGAAGCCTTTTTCATCGTTGAACCACTTAACGGTACCGGTTTGGCGATTAGACATGGTGTAACTCCTTGAACAAAGATAACTGCGACTCAGGAAGAACCCTGGCCGAGACTGAGTGCAAAGAGCAGGAAAAATTCTTGTAGATGGTTGGATCGAAATTCAACATATCGTGTAGAGATTCTCAGTGACACAAGCAGCACAGTGGCGCCACCTTAACCCTTTTTCCCGAACGTGCCAATGCTTCTTGCGAAGGTTTCTCTGAATTCAGGACTGACGGTCAATCGAATTTGGGGAAAGGCCCTGAATTCAGGGGGGATCCGCGAGAATTGCGCCCCAGACTTTGAACCCGGAGCGCGCGCCCGGTAAGATGCCGGACAGAATTTTTCCACCTCGCTATTCAGGACACCCGCCATGAGCATCAAATCGGACAAGTGGATTCGCCGCATGGCGCAAGAGCACGGCATGATCGAACCCTTCGTTGAGCGCCAGGTGCGTGGCAGCGACGATAGCCGTGTGATCTCCTATGGCGTGTCGAGCTACGGCTACGATGTACGTTGCACTAATCATTTCAAGGTGTTCACCAACATCAATTCGGCCATCGTCGACCCGAAAAACTTCGATGCCGGCAGTTTCGTCGACATCCACAGCGACGTGTGCATCATCCCGCCAAACTCTTTCGCCCTGGCCAGCACCGTCGAATACTTCCGTATTCCGCGCAATGTATTGACCATCTGTCTGGGTAAAAGCACTTACGCGCGCTGCGGCATTATCGTCAACGTCACGCCGCTCGAGCCTGAGTGGGAAGGTCACGTGACCCTGGAGTTTTCCAACACCACCAATCTGCCGGCGAAAATCTACGCCAACGAAGGCGTGGCACAGATGCTGTTCCTTGAGTCTGACGAAGAATGTGAAGTGTCTTACAAGGACCGTGGCGGCAAGTATCAGGGCCAGCGTGGCGTAACCCTGCCGCGCACCTGAGTCAGCCGTCTGACAAACCGTGGGAATTCCTGAGCGAGCGTACACTCTATGGAGTGTACGTTCCGATTCGCGCAAGGCGGGTCGGGCCATCGCCCAGGAGTGCTTTATGAAGATCGATCCGCGAATAAGTGCCGAACTGGCAAGGCTTGAGCCCAATCAGGTTGGCGTTTTGGCCTGGTCCTTGTTGGCACATCCGCCCGTCAACATGGCGGGGGGCATTCCCGGTCAACCAGACCCCGATACCCCGAACGAACAACCGACAGAACCTGGCGAACCCACCTTGCCGGATGAGCCGCCTCCGGCGCCTGTTGTCTGACGCAGAGTCGTGAAAGGCCGGTCAGCTGATGTCCTTGAAGACGTCAACTGACTAGCCATATCTGGTTATAGTCAATGATAAAGAGCTGCAGCTTTCGTCACGCTGGACGAGAGAGCTACCCCGTCGAAGCGCCTTTCATACTCGGAAATAACTGTGTTTGTCGTTGAAACCTATTGGCTGAACAGCCGTGGTTTTATCGCTGCGCTGTTAGCGCTGCGACTTTTTACCGGCAGTAAGCAGTTGTCCATGAATATGAAAAGGAAAATTCAGATGAAATCAATTCGTGCGGGGCATCTGCGCGCCGATATGATTACGGCGAGTGGCCCCCAGGCATTTCGAGCATCGCCAACGCTAGTTCGAGCAGCCTGGCCTGCACTGCCTCGACGCGAGTAATGGTCTGGACAAGGCATTTTACGTCTATCTGCCGCTGGGTATCGAGAGTGGCAAGTTTCATCTGGGGCTGAGTGAGCGCTCTCCCATGATCATTCATGTGACTGGCAGCTCGGAAGCGGAACTGTATCGAGGCTCGCTTGAGTTGACGGTGGGGCGAAGCACAGTTTGCCGGAAGTTTTTGTGGCTTGGACGCCTAAGGTATCGAGTGGAGAACGGCAGCTTCAGGCTTGAACATGAAGCGGGAATCTAATCCTGTAGGAGAGGGGTGTATTACTTCAGGTTGCCGCTGAGGAACTGTTTAAGACGCTCGCTCTTCGGGTTGCCCAGTACGTCATCCGGCGCGCCTTGTTCCACCAAGCCCTGATGCAGAAACAGAGTCTGACTCGAAACTTTGCGCGTGAAGCCCATTTTTTGGGTAAGTCTCTCAATGCATGGATGTAATAAGTCATCGGTGCCAATAACTGCTTTTCGTATTGTGTCAACTGTCAGGGTTGACAGTGTCGGGTCGATTGTTTGTGTGTTTATCTATGTTTGAGCTGGTGGGCAGAATTCACTGGTTACTTTGAAGTGCTAACCTGGTTTTCTAGAGGAATAAGAGTATGGGTAAGTTGATCGAAACGGCAGAGCACAAAGTTGGGATTTTTAAGGTCGATATTATTCAAGATAAGTGGGACCTTGACGGGGTGATGCATGACGTCAATCACGAAATCAAAAAGCAATTTGTTGCTGTAACTCACGCGCATGGTACTAGAATGAATGTGGGGATTCCATTAGAGCCAGTAGCAGGTGATCACGACATTGGTGATTTGTATACTGTGTCAGGTGTAAAAGATGGCCAGCTTTACAATATGCAAGAAGGTACCATGACAATTAGGTTAGATGATCGTTATGATATGTTTGGTTCTTTTAATGGGAGATTTAAGGTTGGCGACACTATTTATGATGTGAAGGGGCACGAATTTAGAGTTGATAAAGTACTTGATAAGTAAATGGGGATTTGAATAGCGGATCAGTCCATTGATCCGTTATTCAATACACATTGGTTATTTTAAATTGCCGCTTAGAAATTGCTTCAACCGCTCACTCTTCGGATTGCCCAGCACGTCTTGCGGCGCGCCTTCTTCTTCCACCAGCCCTTTGTGCAGGAACAGTACCTGGCTGGAGACTTTGCGGGCGAAGCTCATTTCGTGCGTCACCATGATCATGGTCCGGCCTTCTTCGGCCAGGCCCTGGATCACTCGCAATACTTCACCTACCAGTTCCGGGTCGAGCGCCGACGTCGGTTCGTCAAACAGCATGACTTCCGGTTCCATGGCCAGCGCCCGGGCAATGGCTACCCGCTGTTGCTGGCCACCGGACAGGAACGCCGGGTACTGATCGGCAACGCGCGGGGCCAGGCCGACCTTGTCCAGATAACGTCGGGCGCGGTCTTCGGCCTCTTCCTTGCTGCAACCCAACACCCGGCGCGGGGCCATGGTGATGTTTTCCAGCACGGTCATGTGGCTCCACAGGTTGAAATGCTGGAACACCATGGCCAGGCGGGTGCGGATCCGTTGCAGCTCATTGGCATCGGCCACGTGCATGCCGTGACGATCCTTGATCATGCGGATGTTCTGCCCGTCGAGGCTCATGGCGCCGTCGTTGGGTTGTTCAAGAAAGTTGATGCAGCGCAGGAACGTACTTTTGCCCGAGCCGCTGGCGCCGATCAGGCTGATGACGTCACCGGTGTTGGCCTTGAGCGAAACGCCTTTGAGGACTTCATGATCGCCATAGCTTTTATGCAGGCCTTCGATGGTCAGTTTGTACATGTGGCATGCATCCTCAAGGCGAAAGTAGGTAGCCGCTGCGATAGGCTTCGGCGCCCGCGACGTGCGCGATCACCATGCCGGCAGTGGCCATGCGTCGCAGCGAGCGGGCGTACATCAGCCCGGCGGCGGTGCAATGAACGGGGGTGACGCGATCATTGATCGGGTCAATGATTTCGGCGATCAGTTGCCCGGCTTCCAGGTACTCCCCCGGCAGCGCGGTGAACACCAGCAAGCCACCGACAGGAGTGGCTACAGGTTCCACTCCCGCCAGCGGCGTGGCCGGGTAGGGCAGCTCAGGCAGTGGCGCCGGTTCGCCGGCAATGGCACCGAAGTGAATCAGGTAATCGATCAGCGCCTGGCAATCGAGGCTGGCCAGCGGATGATTGACGTCACCCTGGCCGCGCAATTCGACCGTCACCGATAAACTGCCCAGCGGAAAGTCGAAGCGATCGCCGAAGCGCTCCCTCAACTGCCACCAGAGCAGGGTGAAACATTCATCGAACGATTGGCCGCCGGAATCGGTGGCCAGCAAGCTCGCCTCGGCACCGATGTATCGCGCCAAGGGCTCGACGTGCGACCAGGCTTCCGGTGTGGTGTAAAGGTGCGTGACGGCTTCGAAATCGCAATGCAGGTCCAGCACCATGTCCGCATCGCAGGCCAGGCGTTGCAGGGTCAGGCGCTGGGATTGCAGTTGGGTGCTGGCGGTTTGCTTGGCCAGGGCGTTGCGCAAACTGTCGCGGATCAGCCCGAGGTTACGCTGTGGATCGTCACCGAGTTGGCCTTCGATCTCATTGCCGACCGCTTCGCTCACATCGACGAACCAGCGATTGAAGTTCTGACCGCTTTCGAGTTCGAAGCGCCCCAGCGGAACCTCCAACAACACTTGTTCCAGACCGATCGGATTGGCCACGGGGACCAACACGATTTCGCTGCGCAGCCGGCCGGCGGCTTCGAGTTCGGCCAAGCGTTGCTTGAGGTGCCAGGCCACCAACATGCCAGGCATCTCATCGGCATGCAGTGACGACTGAATGTAGATCTTGCCTTTGGCCGACGTGGGGCCGTAATGAAAACTGTGAATCTGTCGTGCGGTCCCCGGCACCGGGGCCAGCAGGTCATGAATCTGGTGGCGCATGTCTCTTTATTCCTAAAGCGGGTCCTAGTGGCTCGGCCCGAGGAAGGCCAGCCATCGCCGTTCGGCGAGACGGAACAGGCCAACCAGCGCAAAGGTCACGGTCAGGTAGATCAGTGCGGCAATGCCGAACGACTGAAAGGTCAGGAAGGTCGCCGAGTTGGCGTCCCGAGCGACTTTCAATACGTCCGGAATGGTCGCGGTGAACGCCACAGTCGTCGAGTGCAGCATCAGGATCACTTCGTTGCTGTAATAAGGCAACGAGCGACGCAGGGCCGACGGCATGATCACGTAGGCATACAGCTTCCAGCCGGTCAGACCATACGCTTTGGCGGCTTCGACTTCACCGTGGTTCATGCTGCGAATCGCCCCGGCGAAAATCTCCGTGGTGTAGGCACAGGTGTTCAGGGCGAAGGCCAGGATGGTGCAGTTCATCGCATCGCGAAAGAACGCATCCAGCACCGGTTGGGCGCGAATGGCAGCCAGACTGTAAATCCCGGTGTAGCAAATCAGTAGCTGAATATAGAGCGGCGTACCCCGAAACAAATAGGTGTAGAACTGCACCGGCCAACGGATGTAGAAATGCGGCGATACCCGGGCGATGGACAGCGGGATCGACACCAGAAAACCGATGAAGATCGAGGCGCTGAGCAGCCACATCGTCATGGCCAGGCCGGTGATGTTGTTGCCGTCGCTATAGAGGAAAGGTTTCCAGTATTCCTGCAGAAGTTCGATCATCGTACGGCCTCCCGGGTACCGGCGGAGTAACGACGTTCAAGCCAGCGCAGAATGAAGTTGGACGCACTGGTGATTACCAGATAGATCAGCGCGGCAAGTACCAGGAAGTAAAATAGCTGATAGCTGCTTTTACCGGCGTCCTGCGCAGCCTTGACCAGATCGGCAAGGCCGATGATCGACACCAGCGCGGTGGCCTTGAGCATCACCATCCAGTTGTTACCGATACCCGGTAGGGCATAACGCATCATCTGCGGGAACACCACGATCCAGAAACGCTGGCCGCGCTTGAGGCCATAAGCGGTGGCCGCTTCGACCTGGCCCCGTGGGACGGCGAGAATCGCACCACGGAAGGTTTCGGTGAAATACGCGCCATAGATGAAGCCAAGGGTGATGACCCCGGCGCTGAATGGGTTGATCTCGATGTATTCCCATTCCATGTAATCGGTCAGCGACGTCAGCCAGGTTTGCAGACTGTAGAAAATCAGCAGCATCAGGACCAGGTCCGGAACGCCGCGAATAAGTGTGGTGTAAAGCTGGGCAGGCACGCGCATCAGTTTGACTTTTGACAGCTTGGCACTGGCGCCGAGTAGCCCGAGCAACACGGCTACCAATAGCGATAATGCCGACAACTTGATCGTCATCCAGGTGCCTTGCATCAGCAACGGACCGAAGCCCTTGAGGCTGAAGGCAGAGAGCCCCAGATTTTGTAATAGGTTTTCGAACATAAATCAGCAACCTGATCGGATGAAAAAAGCGCCCATCGCGAGATGGGCGCCGGGCATTATTTGCCGCTGAACAGATTCAGATCGCCAAAGTGTTTCTTCTGAATGGTGGCGTAGGTGCCATCATCGTGTAACGCTTTGATACCTTTATCCAAAAGTGCTTTCAGCTCGGTGTTACCTTTCTTAATGCCGACGGCAGTTTTGGCTGGTAGCAGTTCGTTGTCGACTGGCTTGCTGACATCATAGTCGGCGCCCTGTGGCGACTTCAGGAAGCCCAGTTCGGCTTGCAGCATGTCCTGAATCCCTGCATCGAGACGACCGGAAGTCAAGTCGGCATAGACCTGGTCCTGGTTGGCATAGGCCTGGGTTTTCACGCCGGCCTTGTCCAGAACGGCTTTGGCATAGGCTTCCTGAATGGTGCCTTGTTCGTAGCCGACGGTTTTGCCCTTGAGCGAAGCGACGTCCGCCGTCACACCAGAACCTTTCTTGAACACGTAGGCGGTTGGGCCGGAGAACAACTCGCTGGAGAAGTCGATGACTTTTTCGCGGGCCGGGGTGACGGTCATCGAAGAGATCACACCGTCGAATTTATTGGCCTTGAGGCCCGGAATCATGCCGTCGAAATCGCTTTCGACCCATTTGCACTTGACCTTCAGCTCGGCGCAGATCGCGTTCCCCAGATCGATGTCGAAGCCGACCAGGCTACCGTCGGCCGCTTTGGACTCGAACGGTGCGTAGGAAGGGTCAACGCCAAAACGCAATTCTTTGTATTCCTTGGCCAGCGCGGAGCCCGCAGCCATGCACAACGCCAGTGCAGAAAAGGTCAGCAATGCTTTTTTCATTATTCAATCCCTTAAGAACCAATATGAGCGCTTGTGGCGCAGAATTATTGTTACTGGAAAGCGTAAGACCTGATGAAAGTAGCAATTTCCGAACCAGAGTCCCGAACAAGCGTTTTAAAAGGTCATACAAGAAATGACTGCGCAGCAATTGTGCACGAAAACGGGCGCCATGAAAGCGCTGCACCAAGTTGTTTCAGGATGGCACAAATCCCTGTAGGAGCGAGCTTGCTCGCGAAGAGGGAGTGTCAGCCACAACCATCTCGACTGATGCGCCCTCTTCGCGAGCAAGCTCGCTCCCACAAAGAGATCAGGTCAGCTCAGTAAATTCTGTAATGTGCCGAGGTCGTCAGCCTCTTCAACCGTCTTGTCCTGACGCCAGCGCAGCATCCTCGGAAAACGCACGGCGATCCCGCTCTTGTGTCTTTTTGACCGGGCAATGCCTTCGAACCCCAACTCAAAGACAAGGCTCGGTTTCACGCTGCTGACCGGGCCGAATTTCTCGACGGTGGTTTTGCGCACAATGTTGTCGACCTGACGGATCTCTTCATCCGTCAGCCCGGAATAGGCCTTGGCGAAGGGCACCAGGTTGCGTTCGCTGGCATCGGGCGGCGCGTCCCACACCGCGAAGGTGTAATCGCTGTAGAGACTGGCCCGTCTGCCGTGGCCGCGTTGCGCATAGATCAGCACCGCGTCGACGCTGAACGGGTCGACTTTCCATTTCCACCACACACCCATGTCTTTGGTTCGGCCGACGCCGTACAGCGCATCCCGCGCCTTGAGCATCATGCCTTCGACGCCGAGACGGCGCGAGGCTTCCCGTTGGCGAGCGAGGTCGAACCAGTTTTCGCCGGTGAGTATCGGTGAGGCGAGTAACGCCGGGCTGTTGCAGGTGGCGACGACCGTTTCCAGCTGAGTGCGACGCGTGGCCTGCGGTCGATTGCGCCAGTCGGCGCCTTGCCATTCCAGCAGGTCGTAAGCGAGGACCACCACGGGTACATCTGCTTCGGTCTTGTAATCCCCCGAGGCGACCCAGACTTCGCCACCATATTCCAGTCGCACTTGGGCCGAACCGAGCACATGGCCGGCGGGGTGAAAACTCAGGGTGACGCCATGATGTTTGAGGGGCTGACCGTACGGCAGGGTTTGCAGGTTGATGTCTGCACCGAGGCGGGCACGGAGGATGCCTTCGCCGGCTGATGCCGCCAGGTAATGTTGATTGCCGCTACGGGCATGGTCGCTGTGAGCGTGGGTGATGACCGAGCGCTCGACAGACCGCCACGGGTCGATATAGAAATCCCCGGCCGGGCAATACAGACCTTCAGGACGCGCGATAACAAGATCCATGTCGTTGCCAAGATGGAGGGGCTTGTTAGCTATGAGGTTGGCGTGAAGCCAGAAGTTCTATCGAGATGTCATTGAACAATCACACTCCCCTGTGGGAGCGAGCCTGCTCGCGATAGCGGTGAATCAGTCTCCAAAAATGGTGGCTGATATGGCCTCATCGCGAGCAGGCTCGCTCCCACAGGATTTGCGGGGTTATTTGCCGGGTGTCAGGGTCAATTGCGTCTTGCCGTACACCTTGTCAAAGTTCTGTGGCTGCATCGGCAGGCTCATGTATTGCCCTTTGAGCCAAGGCTCGATGCTGTTGAGATAGTTAGGGCTGGCAGGGTTGCCCGATTGACCGGTGCTGTTCTGGCCCATCAGCGGCTCGGCCTGGCCGAAGTCGACGATAAAGCGCATGGCCGGCGCCAGCGTGGTATTGAAGTCCTGACCCCAAGCGAAGGCCGCCGTGTTCAGCGTGGTGTGGTCACCGCCCGCCGCGACCGGCCCGCGAACGGTCTGGCCGTTGGCGTTTTTCCATTCGTAGCGGTGCAGTTTGCCCCACTGCCAGGCTTTGTGATCGCCGCCCAACTGACTGTCACCGGTGCTGATCGCCGCTGCCAGACTGCGTGCGAGAATCGCAGGCTTGTCTTCTTTTTGCGGCGTGCGCGCGTCATCCCAGAACGGGCTGTCTTCGCGCCCCAGCAGATGATCGGCTTGAGCGGCGTAGGACAACTTGCCGTTGGCCACGAAGGCTTTCCACGCCGGGCTGCTTTGCGGGCCGAGTTCGTCGAGGAAGATTTGTTTCATGCTTTCCTGCAGGAACAATTCATACATCGCTGCATCGGCGGAGGTCGCGGCGAGCTTGCCGTCGAACGCTATCAGGCGCGTATACGCTTCGTGAGCCTTGGCTCGATCGGCAACCGGCAACGCTTCAATCGCCTGCTTGAGTGGCTGGGCCATGCCCGGGGCTTCAAACATTTTCTTCAGTTTGGCGGCGAAAGTGGTGGTCTGGTCATACTGCATCGCGATCACGCTACGCGTGTCGTGTTTGCCCGCGCCCGCCAGTTCGGCCAGGCGTTCGCCACGCTCCGGTGCCGCCCAGGAATTGGACAATTGCATGCCGTAGCCATGGGGAATGACGCGCTGGTTGGCGGTGCCGAGCCAGCCTTGGGCCGGGTCCTGGTCGTAGGGATGCAGCATCGGGTCGGCGTAACCGTCCCAATCGTAGCGACCTTCCCAACCCGGCGACGGCAGCAGGCCTTCGCCTTCGCGGCGGTTCGGGTAGCGGCCGGTGACTTGCCAGGCGATGTTGCTGGCGTCGGCGAAGACCAGGTTCAGTGCGATGGCGCGGATTTCGCGGCTGGCATCCGACGCTTTCTCGACGGTCTGGGCCCGGGACAGGTCGAAAAAAGCGTCCAGGGTTTTGTCGTCGGTGAAGTTCGGCATTTGCAGGGCCAGGCCGAAACCGTTCGCCAGTGTCGTGCCTTGGGCACTGTTGAGCAGCGGACCGTGACGGGTTTCGTACACTGCTTCGCGAACTGGCCGCTGGCCTTTGACAAAGTAGGTTTCGTTGCGCACGACTGCGGGTTGCCATTTGCCGGCCACTTCGTACGTGAGGCCGTTGCCTTGGCGTTTGATTTTTTCCAGGAACAGGTCCTGGTTGTCGCCCATGACCGCGGTCATGCTCCAGGCCACTTTGCCGTTGAAACCTCCGAGCACCATTGGCAATCCGGCAATGGTCACGCCCGAGGCCTGATATTTCGGCGCGCGGATCTGCACGTAACTGAACAATGACGGCACACCGAGCGAACCATCACTGTCGCTGGCCAGCAGGCTTTTGCCACTGCGGCTGCGTTGCGGGCCGATCGCCCAGTTGTTTGACGAGCCGGCGCCCAACAGATTCAGGTCGGACAGTTGGCCCGTGGCTTTATTGATCTCGGCCAACCCAGGGATGGCCCCATTGAGCTTGATGCCTTGCAGTTTTTCGGCTTCAGCCAGCGGCAGCTTTTCATCGGGCGCGGACGGCGTCAGCCAGGCAAGTTTGTCGGTGGTGACGGTCTGAGCCAGCATCAACGAGGAAATTTCTTCCGGCAAGTTGGCTGATTGGCTGAAGTTCAGCAGGCAGAAAATCAGCGCCGAATCTTCCGGTTTCCAGTATTCCGGCTTGTAACCGGTGGCCGCGAGGTCCGCCGGCAGCTTGTCGCGGTAGCGGAACAGGTAGGCGTTGACGCCGCGAGCATAGACTTCGAAGAAGCGTTTGAGGCGTGGCGAAGAAGCTTTATACAGCTCGCCGGCATTTTTTTTCAGGTTGACCGCGCGCATATATCGGTCGGCATCCAGCAAGTCAGCGCCGGACATTTGCGCCAGACGACCTTCGGCCAACAGGCGCAACGTCACCATTTGCGTAATGCGATCGCTGGCATGGACGTAACCCAAGGCGAACAACGCGTCGTGGTAGCTGTTGCTTTCGATCAGCGGCATTCCCATGGCATTGCGACGTACCGAAACGTTCTGCGCCAAGCCCTTGAGCGGCTGCACACCGGAGGTCGGCGGAAGGGTGTCCTGAGCGTTCATGGTCTGACAACCGGTCAGGCTCAAAACACTGGCTACTGCTGCGGCAACGCCGAACCGGGGAAGAAAATGTGTAAGGGCTGGCGAGGCCATGGCAAAGCTCCTGCGGGGGTAGAGGCGCAATAAAGGCGCTACGTTAGTGAGCAGGAGGAGGGCGCGCAAGCGGCGGGCGGGGTTATTTCAGGATTTGTCTGATTGAACTGTCGCAATACGGTCGGGAAGTCCTCCAGTGTTCAATGACTTGCCTGTTAGAGGAGGTGATGCTGAAGTGCGTGAAATTCAATGATCCCCCGCATGAGAGAAACCGGCATGGAGCTCAAGACCCACGCAGCGCTGATCATCATTGATCAACAAAAAGGCATTCTGCATCCGCGACTCGGTCGCCGAAATAATCCACAGGCCGAGGAACGAATCCTTGATTTGTTGGCGTTTTGGCGTCGAACCGGGCGACCGGTGATTCATGTGCAGCACCTGTCGCGCTCGCCGGACTCAGTGTTCTGGCCGCAGCAATCAGGCGTGGAATTTCAGCAACGGTTTGAGCCAATGACTGGCGAACAGCTGATCCAGAAACAGGTGCCGGATGCTTTTTGTGCAACGGGGCTGGAGGCACGTTTGCGCGAGGCGGGAATTGATCAATTGGTGATTGTTGGCGTCGCAACCAACAACTCGGTGGAGTCCACTGCGCGAACAGCCGGGAATCTGGGGTTTGAAACGTGGGTGGCGGAGGATGCGTGTTTTACCTTCGATAAGGCGGATTATTTTGGTAATGCCCGATCAGCCGAAGACGTGCATGCGATGTCGCTGGGGAATTTGCACGGGGAATATGCGACGGTCGTCAGCACTGCGCAGATCCTGAAGGGGTGACTTCAAGTCAGTCATCGCGAGCAGGCTCGCTCCCACAGGGAAACGCGGTCCAGTGTGGGAGCGAGCCTGCTCGCGAAGGCGATTCAACAGGCGAAAAATATCTTCGCCCGAAGCATCAAGCGCCGTGGCACTTCTTGAATTTCTTGCCGTTGCCGCATGGGCAAGGGTCGTTGCGGCCGACGTCTTTAAGGGCGTTGCGCACCGGTTCCTGGGGGGCGTGGCCACAGTTCGGGCCGTGAACATGGCCATGGTCGTGATCATGGTGGTCGTGATGGTCATGATCGTGGTTGCAGTCAGGGCCATGGACGTGGGGTTGCTGGGTCATCGGGGTTGCTCCGGAATTAAATCGGCGGCGATTATCACGCCATTGCGCGCCAGGTGCACGTCATGAGGGATGAAAAAACCGGTTTTCAGTTCACCTTCCAGACGATAGGGAATGGGTTGGTCGGGTTTTTTCAGCATTTTCACCAGGTCTCGTACCTTGGGCCACAGGTTGGTGCGGATCGGCACTTTTACGTAGGCGCTGTGTTTGGGGCCGATCGTGAACCAGTTGTCGTACTCGCCTTCGGTCAGCAGGATGTCGCCCAAGTGAATGCGGTATTCGAGGCTGCGCACGATCAAGTCGTTGTCGTTGGGGTTGTCGATACGAAAGTGCAGGAGAAATTGCTGTTCCAGCAGTTTTGCCCGCACGACTTCAACTTTGACCAGATGTACCTCGGGGTCCGGCTCATCATCTTCGAACCAGGACGCACAGCCGGTGAGCCCCAAAAACAGAAGCAGGCTGAGCAGATAAAGTGCGTGTCGCCGGGTGATCATGGTCGTGTATCTCCCTTCAACCTGCTACAGGGCGTCACCTCAATTGTTGAAATAACCCGCACAACACTTCTTGAATTTTTGCCCGCTGGCGCATGGGCAAGCGTCATTGCGCCCGGCCTTGAGTTGCACGGTGGGGTCGATGAAGTACCAGTGGCCGGCGTTCTGCACGAATGACGAGCGCTCGCGGTGGCTGTGTTCGCCGCTGCCATCGTGCCAGCGCGCGGTAAAGGTCACGAAGGCGTGTTCCGGCTGGCCGCCAAAGACTTCGGAGCTTTCGACTTCCAGGCCCAGCCAGGTGCTTTGCGCACTCCAGTCGCTGATGGACTGACGATTCAGGCCGGCCTGTTGCGCCGGCAGGGTGGTCGCCACCAGGTAGTCGATCAGCCCCAACACGTAGGCGCTGTAGCGTGAACGCATCAAGGCTTCGGCGCACGGCGCCGGATGCCCGGCATGGTAATGACCGCAACAGGCATCGAGCAGGGTGCCGCTGCCACAAGGGCAAATGGATGTACTCATTGCATTACCACCAATATTTCCCGAAGTTTTCCGGATTGGCCCAAAAACGTGAGTTGAGCCAGTCGGGTACTTGCTTGTATTCAAGCAGATCGTAGGTGAACAGGGTCAACACTTGCTCGTCACGCTGGAAGCGCTCGCTCGCTTGCAGGGCCAGGGAGAAGAAATCCGTCTCCTGCCAACCGCTGGCCGACAGGTCCGCCAGCACGGCAATGCGGCTGGCGTTGAGGTTGCGGATCCCGCCGAGCAGGTTCAGGCCATCGCGCTTGGGCAGATGTTCCAGGCAATCGACCGCCAGCGCCAGGTCAAACCGGCGCGCCGCCAGTTCCTCCGGCAACGGCCCCGGTGCCGCATGGGCCACACACGTATCCGGGTGGGCAAGCTTGAATGCCTCCAGCGCGGGGAACTCACTGGCGCCGATCAACAAGAGTTGCGCGGGGGCGTAACGGTCCAGCAAAGCAGCCAACGCCTGCTGCGGCGTGCGCGAAGAAATACCTGCAATCATCAAAGATCCTCAATCAGAGCGCCAAGACTAGCCTGCCTGAACGTGCGGGCCTAGCGCAGGTTTACAGCAAATACGCCAATCCGTGGTGAACACCTTTAAAACAGCCATGGCCTGTTGCTGGCGCAGATTAATACTCGGGTCTTTACTACCAGAATCGGTTCTAAGCCGATCCCTCAGGAGAAAACTAGATGAGCATAGTTCGGACAGCATTACCCTTGGTTCTGCTAACCAGTGTGTTGACTGGTTGCGCAGGTTTGCAGAAAACCGACTGGCCGACCTGTGCGTTGGTTGGTGGTGTCGTGGGTGCGGGTATCGGCGCGACCGAGAGCTCGGCATGGGCAGGCTATGGTGCGCTGCTTGTCGGCGGCACGGCAGCGGCCTATTGCTGGGTGCACGGTGACGGCGACGAAGATGGCGATGGTGTACCGGACAGCCGCGACAAGTGCCCAGGCACACCTCACGGCGTGAAAGTCGATGCCAACGGTTGCCCTCCACCTGCGCCAGTGGTCGAAGAGGCCGTTGTGGTCAAGGAAGAAACGATCGTCATCCGCGATGTTCACTTCCAGTTTGACAAAGCTACGCTCACCGCATCTGACAAAGAGGTACTCAACAAGATTGCCACTCGCTTGAAAGCGGAAGCACCTACTGCTCAATTGACTGTTACCGGTTATACCGACAGCGTGGGCAGCGATGCCTACAACCAGAAACTGTCGGATAAACGCGCTCACTCGGTGGTTGAATACCTCATCGAGGAAGGCGTGCCACGCAGCAGCTTCGTGTCTGTGGTCGGTGCGGGTGAAAGCAATCCGGTCGCCGATAACAAAACTGCTGACGGCCGCGCGATGAACCGTCGCACGGAAATCCATATCACTCGCTAAGCCCCTCCGCTCCGCGGCTTGTGCAGTCGCGGATGCGGGTCTTTACTCCTGTGTAACCGGTATAAACCGGTAACACAGGAGCTTTCAATATGAGCGTTCTCACAAGGACCGTCCTGCCGGTTCTGCTGCTTGGCAGCCTGTTGACCGGTTGCGCAACTCACAGTGATGGCACTGCCCCTCTCAATCAAGAAAACTGGCCGATCTGCAGCGTCATTGGCGGTCTTGTGGGCGGAGGTTTGGGCGCCATCGAAAGTGGTGCATGGGCGGCCGGAGGCGCAGCGCTCGGAATCTTGACCGGCGGCTTGATCTGTTACGCCCAGGATGGCGACCAAGATGGCGATGGTGTCTTCGATCGACGTGATCGTTGCCCCGATACTCCTGCCAATACGCCCGTCGAACAACATGGTTGTCCGCAGCCGCAATACCCCGGCGGCGTGAAAGAACCTGTTGTGCAATCGGAAGTCATCACCCTCAGCGATGCGGGCGATGTGCTGTTTGCCACCAACCAATCTGACCTGACCCCCGCAGCGAAGAGTCAGCTGGATGCCTTGATGTCCAGGTTGCAAGGCGCCGATGTGTTGAGTATCAAGGTGGTCGGCCATACCGACAACGTCGGCTCCGATGCCTACAATCAGGCGCTTTCGGAACGTCGCGCCGCCAGCGTGGCGGACTACCTGCTGAGTCAGGGCGTGGCGCCGAACAAAGTTACCAGTGAAGGCAAGGGCGAAAGTGAGCCTGTAGCTGATAACGATACAGAAGAAGGGCGCGCGAAAAACCGCCGCGTGGATTTGCACATCAATTTGACCTGAGCCACGAAATACAGCCGTCGACCACCCGTGCGGCGGGACGACGGCCATTGGGCGGTCTGCATCAAGATTTTTCTGTTGTCCTCTGGCGTATTCCTCGTGGAAGCCGTTACTGTGCTCGCAAAGAATAATGATCAGCGGGGGAGCGTATGAAGGTGTTTTGGGGGCTGGGGAAGTTATTGACCCTGCTGTTCTGGTTGGTGGTGCTGGTCAATCTGCTCACGCCATTTATCTATCCGCTGCACTCGTTGGTCGATCTGGCCGGTGGCGTGCTGGCACTGTTCCATCTTCTGGAACTGGTGTTCTGCAACCGCAGCCTCAAAGGCCGCGCCCATCCTTGGCTTGATCGCCTTCAGATTGCCATTTTCGGCGTGTTTCACCTGCAAACCCTCCCGGCTCCCTCCGCATCGAAGGCTTCCCATGCGTAATCTCTGTCTGCTCGCCGCATTTATCAGTCCACTGGCTTGCGCTCAGGTTGTCAGTGTCGAAACCAACTCGCTGATGCGCCTGCCCAACACGGCTAGCACCTTGCAACTTGAACGGCTGGTAGTCGCCGATTACGGCACATTGCTTATCCCTTCGAATGTGACCGAAGTGACGGTGGGCGAGTTGCATCTGGGGCGTGAGGCGCGAATTGCCATCGTGCCGAGTGAGCAGGCGCTGGAATTGAAAGTCCTGCGCGCCGAGTTGTCGGAAGGCAGTCAGATTACCGCGAGGGGCGCGCCAGGCAGCTTCCAGAAAGCGGCACGGTCGGGGCGTAACCTGAACTTGCAGATCAAGGCACTGAAAGCACCGCAACTGTCGGTAGATGCTCGCGGCGGCGCGGGCGCACCGGGTTTTTTTGGACTTGATGGCGGCAATGGCCAGGCACCGGGTTGCACCTGGGGGCAGGCTGGTCGCGGTGCCGATGGCAACGATGGCAGTGATGGTCAGCCGGGTGCTTCCGGTGCGCAGGTAAGGCTGGAAGTGCCGCGCGAATACCCGGCGGATAAAATCAAGGTGCAGGTGGCGGGAGGTGCCGGTGGACTTGCAGGTCCTGGCGGTAAACCAGGGGCCGGTGGCAAGGCCAAGGGCTGTCTCGTGTACACCACCGAGGGTGGCAAGAGTGGCCGGCCGGGTGCTGATGGTCAGCCAGGCCCTACCGGTGCGGCGGGTTCGGTGACGGTTCAGCGGTTGTAAGTAGTTCCGAAAGGTTTGCCGACTGAACGATACCCATCGCGAGCAGGCTCGCTCCCACAGGGATCACACTCTCCATGTGGGAGCGAGCCTGCTCGCGATGGCATTCGATCAGACAATACTTTTTTAAAAGATAGGTCGCGCCGCAGCAATCGCCACCAGCAACAAACCCACCAGCAGATTAATCCCCACCAACCGCCGAATTCTCCCTAGCACCGCCGCCCCTGCCGGCCAATCCTGTGCCGTCACCGCCGTGCGCAACTCCGGCAACATCAGCGCCTGAATCCGGATAAACAGCGCGGTCATCACCACGTATAACCCCATCATCACCTGCACATAGCGCGGCGCGGTCTCGAACCCGATGTGTTGCAGATGAATCATCCCGACCCCGCTGATCGGCAACAGCACCACCGCAACCCAGACCCAGCGGAAAAACCCTTGAAACACTTCTACCCACAGCTTCAACCGGGCAGGGCCCTCCAGCGCCTTCACTGCGGCGGGGCGCAAGACCATCCAAGCGAAAAACATGCCGCCCACCCACACCAGGGCGGACAGGACATGCAGGGTATAAACGATGCCAAAAGGTGTCATTGGGGTACTCCGTTCTGCGCGGGATTAATTAGCGGGGTATGATAGCTGCCCATTCGGGGGGCGTTCTCAGTTAGTTTCCGCGCCGCGCCGGGTCTGTTGTTGTGCAGGGCAAGGCGCGAGAAGCGTGGTTTGGTCATTCCAAATAAGCTTCGAGCAACGCAGCCCTGCACAACAGCAGACCCGGCCCTTCGGGTTGTGCCTTAAAGCGGGCCAGCCTGCGTTGCAGGCCTTGGAAAGGGAACAACCATTACCAGCGGCCTGCGCCTTGCCTGGCCCGCTTTAAGGCGACAACGCGGCGTGGAAACTAATTGAGAACGCCCCCCAAACCACTGAAAATTTATCCAGCGTTTTTTGCGCCCGACAATCCATGATCAGCACCGAACTCAAAACCACGATCCAGGGCGCCTACTCGCGTTTTCTCGAAGCCAAGAGCCTCAAGCCGCGCTACGGCCAACGCCTGATGATCGCCGAAATCGCCAAAGTCCTCGGTGACATCGACACCGACGACGAAGGCCGGCGCAGTGGCGACCCCGCGATTGTTGCGGTGGAAGCCGGCACCGGTACCGGTAAAACCGTGGCCTACAGCCTGGCGGCGATCCCGACCGCCAAGGCTGCCGGCAAACGCCTGGTGATTGCCACGGCCACCGTGGCCCTGCAAGAGCAGATCGTCTACAAGGATTTGCCTGACCTGATGCGCAACAGCGGGCTGAATTTCAGCTTCGCGTTGGCCAAGGGACGTGGGCGTTACATGTGCCTGTCCAAGCTCGACATGCTGCTGCAGGAAGGCCACGCACAAACCGCTACCGCGCAGTTGTTCGAAGAAGAAGGCTTCAAGATCGAGGTCGACGAGGCCAGTCAGAAGCTGTTCACCAGCATGATCGAAAAACTCGCCGGCAATAAATGGGACGGCGACCGCGACAGTTGGTCCACGGCCCTGGAAGACGCCGACTGGGCGCGTCTGACCACCGATCACAGCCAATGCACCAACCGTCATTGTCCGAACTTCGGCCAGTGCGCCTTCTATAAGGCCCGCGAAGGCATGGGCAAGGTCGACGTCATTGTCACCAACCACGACATGGTGCTGGCCGACCTGGCCTTGGGCGGCGGTGCCGTTCTGCCGGACCCGCGCGATACCATCTACGTTTTCGACGAAGGCCACCACCTGCCGGACAAGGCCATCGGCCACTTCGCCCATTACACGCGCCTGCGTTCCACCGCCGACTGGCTGGAAACCACCGCGAAAAACCTCACCAAATTGCTCGCCCAGCACCCGCTGCCCGGCGACTTGGGCAAGCTGATCGAGCAAGTGCCGGAACTGGCCCGCGAGATCAAGACCCAGCAGCAATTCATGTTCACCGCCTGTGAACAGGCCGCCGATTTCAAACCCGGCGAAGACGTCGAAGGTCGCGAGCGGCCGCGTCACCGATTCGTTGGCGGGGTGATTCCCGAGCACATGCGCGAGATGGGCATCGAGTTGAAGAAGGGCTTTGCCCGTCTGACCGACCTGTTCACCCGGCTCACCGAGTTGCTCAAGGAAGGCATGGACGGCGAGGTCAACATCGGCATCGCCAGCAATCAGGCCGAAGAGTGGTATCCGCTGTTTGGCAGCCTGTTGTCCCGTTCCTCGGGCAATTGGGAATTGTGGGTGGCGTTCACCGCTGAAGACCCGGAAGACAACCCGCCCATGGCCCGTTGGCTGACGTTGGCCGAAAGCGGTTCGCTGTTCGACATCGAAGTTAACGCCAGCCCGATCCTCGCGGCGGAAATGCTCCGGCGTAATCTGTGGAACGTGGCTTACGGTGCCTTGGTGACCTCGGCAACGCTGACGGCCCTCGGCACCTTCGACCGTTTCCGCATGCGCGCCGGCCTGCCGAAAAAAGCCGTGACCGCCGTGGTTCCAAGCCCGTTCCACCACGCCGATGCCGGCGTGCTGCGAGTACCGGATCTGAAAGCTGATCCGCGGGATGCACCGGCCCACACGGCCGCGATCATTCGTGATCTGCCGCAACTGGTTGAGGGCTCGCGGGGTACGCTGGTGTTGTTCTCTTCCCGCAAGCAAATGCAGGACGTGTTCGACGGCCTCGACCGCGACTGGCGCAAGCAAGTGTTCATTCAAGGCAACCTGTCGAAGCAGGAAACATTGAACAAGCACAAGGCACGCGTCGATGGCGGGGACTCCAGTGTGCTGTTCGGCCTCGCGAGTTTCGCCGAAGGGGTCGACTTGCCGGGCGCGTACTGTGAGCACGTGGTGATTGCGAAGATCCCGTTCTCGGTGCCGGACGATCCCGTCGAAGCGGCTCTGGCGGAATGGATCGAAGCCCGAGGCGGCAATCCGTTCATGGAAATCTCCGTGCCCGATGCCTCGCTGAAACTGGTCCAGGCCTGCGGTCGCTTGCTGCGCACCGAAGAAGACCGCGGCACCATCACCTTGCTGGATCGACGTCTGGTCACCCAGCGCTACGGCAAAGCCATCCTCAATGCGTTGCCGCCATTCCGTCGCGAAATTTCCTGATACACCGGTGGGCACATTTGCCCACCGCGTTGTCTATCTCTCTACCATCGCTTTTCCACTGACCATTGAAGGTCGTTAGGGAGATCCACGTTCCTATGATTCGCCGTTCGTTGCCCGCTGTATTTGCCCTGATGTTCGCAGCCCCTTTGCTGGCGGCCCCCGCCGGCCAACAGACGCTGTTCAACTTTGTACGCCCTGCCGATGTGGTCCAGGTGACGACTCAGGATGCCAGCCTGCCGCAATCCAATGCGGAGCAAACAGCCGAAGGCGAAGTCTTGCGTCGTGTCACTTTCAACCCGGTGGCCCAGCCGAGTTTGCGACTGACGCCGCAAAGCGGTGCCTGGGACTGGTCGCAGTCGGGCGTCATGAGCCTGCGGATTCAGAGTGCGATGGACTGGGCCGTGACCCTTTACGTAAAAATCCAGAGCAATGACGGCAAGACACTGTTCAGTCGTGTCGATTTACCGGCCGGCCCTGCGCAAACCTTGCTGGTGCCGCTGGTGGCAAGCTCACCCTTGAGCCAAGGCATGAAAGCCGGGCCCCCCATGCCGATGACGGTCGACGGGCAGCGCATTTTGCTGGCCAGCAGCGCCGGGCAACTGGATCGTGGTCAGGTGGTGTCGGTGACCTTGTCGATGGATCAACCGAAAGTCGCCCAGAACATTTTGCTGGAACGTTTTGGCGTACAGGACGGCGAGGCCGTGATCCAGGCTGTTTATGGTGGATTGGTGGATGCTTACGGTCAGTCGACCCGGGCCAAATGGCCGGAAAAGGTCAGCAGCGATGAACAACTCAAAAACGCCGCAGCCAAGGAACAGCAACAACTGAAAACCTGGCTGACCGAGCGCGAAAAATCATCCCTGGACACCTTCGGTGGCTGGACCAAAGGCCCGACGTTCAAGGCCAGCGGTTTCTTCCGCACCGAAAAGCGCGACGGTCGCTGGTATCTGGTGACCCCGCAAGGGCATCCGTTCTATTCGCTTGGGGTCAACACTGTGACCCCGGACGTTAACCAGACTTACGTCGCCGGTCGCGAGTGGATGTTCGAGTCCCTGCCGAAACCCGACGAAGCGCTGACCAATCATTTTGGTGAAGGTAGCAACCGCGGGGGCAATGGTGCCGATCAGGGCCGTAGCTACGACGCCGGTCGCTGGTACGACTTTTACGGCGCCAACTTGCAACGTCTGTATGGCGAACCCTGTGCATTGGGAAGCGACACCAAGGCTGGCGTCGCCGCAGCGGCCAAGGCTGACGCGGTCGAAGCGACGGTCGAGAAGGCCGCCGAGCCAGCTGTGATCCCGTCGACCGCCGAAGCCGGTGTTGCCGAAGCCGCCAAGACTGGCGCCGTCGACGCGACTGAGGCGAAAGCGGCGGAGAACAAACCGGCCGAACCCTGCAAAGCGGTGGTGGATGAACAACGCTGGACCGGCCACACCCTGGATCGCCTGCAAGCCTGGGGGTTCAACACCATTGGCAATTGGAGCGCTGCGGCGCTAGGCAATGCTGATCGAGTGCCCTACACCTTGCCGCTGTCGATCGTCGGCGATTACGCGAGCATCAGCACCGGCACCGACTGGTGGGGCGGCATGCCCGACCCGTTCGATCCGCGTTTCGCCATGGCCACCGAACGTGCCGTGGCCATTGCCGCCCGCGACCACCGCGACGATCCGTGGCTGATCGGCTACTACGCCGACAACGAATTGGCCTGGGCCGGTCCCGGTGATGACCCGAAAGCCCGTTACGCCTTGGCTTACGGCACCTTGAAAATGACCACCGACGTGCCGGCCAAACGTGCGTTTCTCAAGCAACTGCGGGACAAATATCGCAATCAGGCGGGGCTGTCCAAAGCGTGGGGCATTGACTTGCCGGCGTGGGAATTGATGGAAGACCCGGGCTTCGTGCCGCCGCTGCCCAGCGCTGAACACCCGGAAATCGAGGCCGACTTCAAATACTTCCAGAAGGTCTTCGCCGACACCTATTTCAAAACCATCTCCGATTCGCTCAAGTGGCATGCGCCGAACCAGCTGTTGCTGGGCGGCCGCTTCGCCATCAGCACCCCGGAAGCCGTGGACTCCTGCGCCCAGTATTGCGACGTGTTGAGCTTTAACATGTACACCCTGAAACCGCAGGACGGTTACGACTTCGCCAAGTTACGCAGCCTCGACAAACCGGTGCTGATCACCGAATTCAACTTCGGCTCGACGGATCGCGGCCCGTTCTGGGGCGGTGTGACACAACTGGCGAAGGAAGAAGACCGTGGGCCGGCCTACGCGAACTTCCTTAAACAAGCGCTGAGCGAACCTTCGATTGTCGGTGTGCACTGGTTCCAGTACCTGGACCAACCCGTGACCGGGCGTTTGCTGGATGGTGAGAATGGTCACTTTGGTCTGGTGGGCATCACCGATCTGCCGTTCCAGGGGTTTGTCGAGTCTGTGCGCAAGAGCAACCTGGCGACTGTCGACCAGTTGGGCAAAGCAGCCGAGAAAGCGGCGGCCGAGGCCGACAAAGCCAGCCACGATGCCGAAGGTGGCAGAAAGGCCGAGGCCGGCAAAGGCCCGGGGAAGGGCGTCGGGCATGCGGGTGGGCATTCGGGTAATGGTCATTAAGAACTGAAACCGAGTCATCGTTCATCGCGAGCAGGCTCGCTCCCACAGGGGGGGCTTTGGTGTGACTGAGATCCAGTGTGGGAGCGACGGTGCGACGATTCGACCTGCTCGCGATGACGTCCGCCAAGTCGCCAAACACTTCTGATCCAATCCATGGTCAACCGACCGCCCGGCCCAGCCCTGTTCCCAAAACCCTCAAGGGCTGGAACAATGCGGGCCACTTTGTATAGCGATTATCCGGGAGCAATGCGGGTGCAGATTCAGGGTCATTACGAGCTTAAGTTCGAAGCGGTGCGCGAAGCTTTCGCGGCGCTGTTCGACGATCCTCAGGAACGTGGCGCAGCCTTGTGCATCCAGATCGGTGGCGAAACCGTCCTCGACCTCTGGTCCGGCACCTGCGACAAGGACGGCAGCGAAGCCTGGCACAGCGACACCATCGCCAACCTGTTCTCCTGCACCAAGACGTTCACCGCCGTTACGGCCCTGCAATTGGTCGCTGAAGGCAAGTTGCAACTGGACGCACCGGTTGCCCGCTACTGGCCCGAATTTGCCGCGGCTGGCAAAGAATCCGTGACCCTGCGTCAGTTGCTCTGCCATCAGGCAGGCTTGCCGGCGTTGCGCGAATTGCTGGCGCCGGAAGCGCTTTACGATTGGCAAACCATGGTCGATGCCCTGGCGGCCGAAGCACCGTGGTGGACGCCGGGTCAAGGCCACGGCTATGCCGCGATCACATACGGCTGGCTGGTGGGCGAGTTGCTGCGCCGCGCCGACGGTCGTGGGCCGGGCGAGTCCATCGTGGCGCGGATTGCGAAGCCATTGGGGCTGGATTTTCACGTCGGCCTGGCCGATGAAGAGTTCCATCGCGTGGCGCACATCGCTCGTGGCAAGGGTAACGTCGGCGATGCCGCCGCCCAGCGCTTGTTGCAAGTGACCATGCGCGAGCCAACTGCAATGACCACTCGCGCCTTTACCAATCCGCCGTCGATCATGACCAGCACCAACAAACCCGAGTGGCGGCGCATGCAGCAACCTGCCGCCAACGGCCATGGCAATGCGCGCAGCCTGGCAGGTTTCTACGCCGGCCTGCTCGATGGCAGCCTGCTGGAAAGCGAAATGCTCGATGAGCTGACCCGCGAACACAGTCTCGGCGACGACAAGACTTTATTGACCCGGACCCGATTCGGTCTGGGTTGCATGCTCGATCAACCGGACGTACCTAACGCCACTTACGGCCTCGGCCCACGTGCGTTCGGTCATCCGGGCGCTGGCGGCTCCATCGGTTTTGCTGACCCGGAACGCGATGTGGCCTTCGGTTTTGTGACAAATACCCTGGGGCCGTACGTCTTGATGGATCCACGCGCGCAAAACCTTGCGCGAGTACTGGCCACTTGTCTGTAAAACCGGCTGCCGGGTTCCAGAACGGAACCCGGCAGCCTTTTCTGTTTCAAAGCGTCAGTTTGTGCGGGCCGATCTGGTCTGACTTTTCATTACTTCAACTTTGTGGATATCCAATGTCATCCAAACCAACTCTCGCCCTGGCCCTGTGCTTCGCAATCACCGGTTGCGCACAGACCCCACAAAGTGATTCCGATGGCGGCAGCTGGTGGCCGTTCGGCTCCTCCGACAAAGTCGCCGCTAAAGAACCCACCCCGGCCCCGGTCCCACTGAAGCCTGCTGCTACTGCCCCGGTTGCAAAAACCGAAAGCACCAGCCCTTGGTATTGGCCGTTCGGCGGCAGCGAGAAGAGCGCCGCCAAAGCCGTGCCGATGCCAGACCCAAAAGTCACCCAGGCCTGGCTCGATGAGTACGAGCCGCGCCTGCGCGAAGCGATCAAGGACAGCAACCTGAAACTTGAGCGCCGTGAAAACGTATTGGTGGTCATCGCGCCGGTAGAAGGCTCGTTCAACCCGGATCGTCCGGCCATGCTGCTGCCGGTCACCCTCGGCCCGTTCACCCGTGTTGCGAAAATCCTCGAAGTCGACCCGAAAACGGCCGTTCTGGTCCTGGGCCACAGTGATACGTCGGGCGCCGCACCGGCCAACGTGAAACTGAGCCAGGAACGTGCTCAAGCAGTGGCCGCGATTTTCCGCCTCAGCGGTTTGCAGCGTGATCGCCTGATGCTCCGCGGCATGGGCGGTGACGCCCCGCGTGCGGCTAACGACAGTGTCGAAGGTCGTGCCTTGAACCGTCGCGTGGAATTGCTGGTGACTCCGCAAAACACCATGGTGGCGCTGCTAGCCAAGTACAACATGCCGGCCCCGGCGCCAGTGTCCACGGTCGCTGCCAAGGACATCAAGCCAGTGGCCACCCCGGCCAAACCGGTCACCCCGGCGCCTGCCGCGAAGAAAGCGGCTGTACCTGCCACGAAAAAGGCCCCGGCCAGCAAAGCCACCGCCAAGAAAGCGCCGGCTAAAACCGCAACGCCGGCGAAGAAAACGACTCCGGCCAAAGCGGCTGCCGACACCAAGAAAGCCGACGTCGCCGCTGACGCCACCAAAAAGTGATTCGTTAACCAAAAGGAATGCGCCATGACCCAGCGCCTGGCTGATATGCGTCGTGACTACACCCGTGATGGCCTGACCGAGGCTCAAGCCCCGGCTGAGCCGTTCGGGCTGTTCCACCAGTGGTTTGCCGATGCGGTGAAAACCGAGCAAGCGCCGGTGGAGGCTAACGCCATGACCTTGGCGACGGTCGATCAGGATGGTCGGCCACATTGCCGCATTCTGTTGCTCAAAGGTTTGGACGCGCAGGGCTTTACGTTCTTCACCAATTACGAAAGTGCCAAGGGACAGCATCTGGCGGCGAATCCGTTCGCAGCCATGACCTTTTTCTGGCCGGCCCTGGAGCGCCAAGTGCGCATCGAAGGTCGGGTGGTGAAGGTCACGCCTGAAGAGTCCGACGCCTATTTCCAGGTTCGTCCGTTGGGCAGCCGACTTGGTGCCTGGGCTTCACCGCAGAGCCAGGTGATTGCGGATCGTGCGGAACTGGAAGCTCTGCTCAAGAACACCGAACAACGTTTCAGCGACACTGCGCCACACTGCCCAGATCACTGGGGCGGTTACCGCTTGCTGCCGGAGCGCATCGAATTCTGGCAAGGTCGCGCGAGCCGCCTGCATGATCGCCTCAACTACCGCTTACAGGGCGCCGACTGGATTCTTGAACGTCTGGCACCTTAGGCAGTCTACCGTTCGGGATACCGTGCAGCAGCGGCGTCAAGCCACTGCTGCAGGTCCCGACGCTTGATTTTCTGTGCTTGAGCGTTTGCCAGTTGCTGGAGCATGAACGCTTTTTTCTGCTCGTCTTCCCCAGCCAGGGCCAACGCCAGGTCGCGATCCATCCAGCGTTTTATCCGCAGGTACAGCCACCCGTGGAAGTACAGACCCGCGACAGTCGTGACGACAATGATGAAGTAGTCCATGAAAATCCTTGGGGCGGCGTGGATTGCGGAAATTGCCGCTAACCGGTTGGTGAGTTTTCGGGACGCCTGTACCGGTCCTGAATCAAACCACTTTTATCCGGGCGATGCCGTGACACACGTCAAGCTGCGGGGTTTAATGAACACCTGTCCTTTGGAGTTGATGCTATGCGTAAGTCTGTTTTGTTGGTTGCTTCCTTTTCCACGATGGCGATGTTGCTCACTGGCTGCCAATCGAGCCTGACCGGTGACTCCTACTCCCGTGATGAAGCGCGTCGTGTACAAACGATTCGCATGGGCACCATCGAAGCGCTGCGCCCGGTGAAAATCGAAGGCACCAAAACCCCAATCGGCAGCGCCGCTGGCGCAGTCGTGGGTGGTGTAGGCGGTAGTTCCATTGGTGGCGGCAAAGGCAGCATTGTCGCGGCTGTCATCGGCGCAGTCGCCGGCGGCCTGGTGGGCTCTGCGGCCGAAGAAGGCCTGACCCGCACCCAAGGCGTAGAAATCACCGTTCGCGAAGACGACGGCAGCATGCGCGCCTATGTTCAGCAGGTTCAGGAGAATGAAGTATTCCGCGTTGGCGAGCGGGTGCGGATTGCTACTGTTGATGGGACTAGCCGCGTTTCGCACTAAGCGGGAATGGGTAAAGGAAAACCCTGATCAGGTGACTGGTCGGGGTTTTTTGTGTCTGGTGTCGTCAGCTATGTCAGATTCAATATCTTAGTCGTTGCTACAGAGTCCCATGTAGTACATCAGATCTTCTCTGATGGGGTCGCCGACCAAGTCCATAATCACACTGGCTTGGTTCGGAGAGAGTGTGTGCTCACCCATAGGTACATCCCACAAGGTTGACCAGCCCATGACTTTTAACACTGCCGTCTCCAAGGCTTGTGGCACATCCTTTTCATATTGCAATGAATTATCGGGATTCGGCTCCGGGTAAAATCCGGTGATTGAGATAAATATCATTCTTTTCCCTCATCATTACTTTGTAGATGTCCGTCTTTCTGGTTTTGCATTTCCGGTCTGTTCGCCAGTTTTTGCATCAAATTCCCCTAAATGATCGCCCGCCCAGTTGTACACTTCGACAGCTCCATGTTGGTAATCCCACTCATAAATGCGCTTCTTACTTTCCCAGCGTTTTCGATTTCCTTTTGTCTGAACAGGGATCGCATCAGGGAATGCCGGTAGAATCTTTGGCGGAGGATGATAACTGTGGTCACCACTGATAGGCCTCGCCACTACCACGTATAAAGGCTTCACCCCAGAGTCCGCCGGAAACACAAGAATGAAATCCTTGTACTCAGGCGGATACACCGGGTTCACGATAATGCTGTCCGCCGCCGGCATCGGCGGATACACCCAGATATGCGGCGCTTGCGGTGCCGCCTCCAGTGCTGGAATGCCGAGGATGTCCGAGCCATCCACAGCCGGTGTCCAGATCAGTTCAACACCCTCTCCCAGATCCGCCACCTGCTGACTGCCGCGCAGTGTGAACTGCACGACATCCACCATTTCCCAATCGCGATTCTTGCCGGTGTAAAAGCCGTAGCCCTTGAGACTGCCATCCGCCTGTTGCTCGACCTGCAAACGAACGCGCGTTCTGGCCTGCTTGAGGGCGCGCAATTGGTCTTCGGTATAGAGCGCGCTGTCGGCGAGACTCGGCGTCCAGAACAAGGCGACGACACCGGCCAGCGCAGCAGCTCCCGCAGCGCCAAGCGACAAGGCCGGAGCAGCGAGCGTCGGGGCACTAAGCGCAAGCCGGCCAATACCGAGCGAGACGGTACTGCCACTTATGGTTTCAAGATTCAGCAGCCCGGCGTCATCTGCTTTGCGAGCACCGAGCCAGGCGATTTCGCCATAGTGCTTGAGACTGTCAGTCGGAACGACGCCTGAAGGATTCGAGTAATCAATGATGGCGTCGGGAAGTTTGCAGGACTTGGCGAAGACGCATCCCGCGCGAGCGATTTCGGCCTTTTTCGCCGAGACCTGAAGACGATCTTCAAAAGCCTGCTGCCGGGCGAGCATGGCGTCGTAAGCGCTTTGTCGCGCCTCGCGCTCGGCCAGTTCGGTAGCGGTCATGAAGCGGTGGGTGACGTGATGACCGTCACCGGAGGGTGGGTTTTTAACCCGAGGAACGTCCTTGTTGCCAGCCACTGATCTTCCTTGCGTTCGTCCGTCGACAGCTCCCGAAGAGGAGCTATGCGACGTTCACGAACGAGGTTAATCGTGGCTGTAGGACGAATCCTGAATGCTGCTAAGAGACTTCTCTATCGCTCAGGATTTCAGCACGGCGCCTTTGCGACTGGCCATTGCCGTCACTGCGTAACCGAGCAGCGCCGCGATAATCGAACCGGTCAAGATCCCCATCCGGTCCATTCCGGCGTAGTCGCTGACACCTGGCTCGAAAGCCAGGGAGCCGACAAACAGGCTCATGGTGAAGCCAATCCCGCAGAGGATCGATACACCCAGCACATGGCCCCAGTTGGCGCCTTGGGGCAGGGCGGCGATGCCGATTTTCACGGCCAGCCAGGTCAGGCCGAACACACCAACGGTTTTACCCAGCAACAGGCCAGTCGCAATGCCCATCGGTACGTGATGGGTGAAGCTTTCAACGGTGACACCGCTCAGGGACAGACCAGCGTTGGCGAAGGCGAACAGCGGCAGGATGCCGTAAGCCACCCACGGGTGCAGGGCGTGTTCAAGGGTCAGCAGTGGCGAGGTCTCGGCGTTTTTGGTGCGCAGCGGTATGCAGAAGGCCAACGTCACACCGGCGAGGGTCGCGTGGACGCCGCTCTTGAGCACACACACCCAGAGGATCAAGCCAATGATCATGTACGGCCCGAGCTTCACCACGCCGAGCCGGTTCATGGCAATCAGCGCGATGATGCAGGCGGCCGCCAGTGCCAGCGACAGCGTCGACAACGTCCCGGAATAGAAAACGGCGATGACGATGATCGCGCCCAGGTCGTCAATGATCGCCAAAGTCATCAGAAACAGCTTCAGCGACACCGGCACCCGTTTGCCCAGCAAGGCGAGTACGCCGAGGGCAAAGGCAATGTCGGTGGCCATCGGGATGGCCCAGCCACCCAGGGCTGCCGGGTCGTCTCGGTTCAAAAACCAGTAGACCAGCGCCGGCACGACCATGCCGCCAATCGCCGCGGCGCCGGGCAGGACGATTTGCGAGGGTTTCGACAATTGGCCGTCGAGGACTTCGCGCTTCACTTCCAGGCCGATCAGCAGGAAGAACATCGCCATCAGGCCGTCGTTGATCCACAGCAGCAACGGCTTGGCGATTTTCAGCGCGCCRATCTGAGCGACGACAGGGGTGTCCAGCAGCCCGCTATAGAGCCACGACAGGGAAGAGTTGTTGATGATTAAAGCCAGGGCTGCAGCGGCGATCAATAACAGACCGCTGGCAGCTTCCAACTGAAAGAAACGCGTGAAAGTGCTACGCAGAGGCAAGGTCGCTCTCCATCGATAATTCAAAAGGTGGCACACCCTAACCCGTACCGTTAGTTGTTAAAACAAAAGTTATATTCTTTTTTGTTATATACCGTAACAACGTGAAGGACGGGGCCGGGTTTGAGCCTAGCAGTTGCCGGCCGTATTGAGCGTCAGCTGTACCTGTGCGTGCTGTAGGTTTTTTCCTAAGCTTGATACCTGAGCCTTGCAATTAAGGCCGACTCAACGAGAAAACCATCATGAGCGACAACCGACAGTGGGCCCGCGAAGCCATCCGGATCATCGAAGCGGACTTCCAGCGTAGCGCCGATACCCACCTGATCCCCTTGCCGCTGCCGGGTTTTCCGGGCATCGAGTTGTATTTCAAGGATGAATCCAGTCACCCCACCGGCAGCCTGAAGCACCGCCTGGCGCGCTCCTTGTTCCTCTACGCCTTGTGTAATGGATGGTTGAAACCCGGTGCTCCAGTGATCGAGGCGTCCAGCGGTTCGACGGCGATTTCCGAGGCGTACTTCGCCAGCTTGCTGGGTTTGCCGTTTATTGCGGTGATGCCGGCAACCACCTCCAAAGAGAAGATCGCGCAAATTGCGTTCTATGGCGGCAAGAGCCATCTGGTCGATGACCCGACCCAGATCTACGCCGAGTCCGAACGGCTGACGCGCGAGCATGATGGTCATTTCATCGACCAGTTCACCTACGCCGAACGCGCCACGGACTGGCGGGCGAACAACAACATCGCCGAATCGATCTTCCATCAAATGCGTTTCGAGCAGCACCCGGAGCCGAGCTGGTTGATCTCCAGCCCCGGCACTGGCGGCACCACCGCGACGCTGGGCCGTTACGTGCGTTATCGCCAGCATCGCACCCGTGTGCTGTGCGCCGATGCCGAACGTTCGGTGTTTTTCGATTACTACCAGACCGGCGATGCCAGCCTGCGCCTGGACTATGGATCGAGGATTGAAGGCATCGGTCGGCCACGGGTGGAAGCGTCGTTCCTGCCCAAGGTGATTGATGCCATGGTCAAAGTGCCGGACGCGTTGTCTCTGGCGGCCATGCACTACTTGGCACAGCGCCTGGGACGACGGGTTGGCGGATCGAGCGGGACCAACCTGATCGGCGCCTTGATGGCGGCTCAGCAGATGGCGGCGGCGGGGGAGTCGGGGTCGATCGTGGCGATTCTGTGTGATGGCGGCGAACGTTATGCCGCCACCTATTACGATCAGGATTGGCTCAAGGACCAGGGGTATGAGTTGAGTGGTCTGATGGATGCCGTGGCGGCGAGTGTCGAGCGCGGTGAGGCGCTTCCGGCCAGCGTGCTGCGCGCTAATATCTAATACCAAACTTCGCCCCCCGTAGGAGCGAGGCTTGCCCGCGAAGAACGATAATGCGGTCTTTCAGAAAGACAGCGTCAATTTCTTCGCGGGCAAGCCTCGCTCCTACAGGATCTCGGTCAGGCTTCCAGGCCCAGGATGTCGCGGGCCACGGCTTCGGCAATCCGAATACCATCCACACCCGCCGACAAAATCCCGCCCGCATAACCCGCGCCTTCACCCGCCGGGAACAAGCCTTTCACGTTCAGGCTTTGCATCGACTCGTTACGGGTAATGCGCAGCGGTGACGAGGTGCGTGTCTCGATCCCGGTCAACACGGCGTCATGCAGCGAGTAACCGCGAATCTGCTTCTCGAACGCTGGCAACGCTTCACGAATCGCTTCGATGGCGAACGCCGGCAAGGCCAACGCCAGATCACCCAATGCAACGCCTGGTTTGTAGGACGGTTCAACGCTGCCCAGTTCAGTCGACGGCTTGCCGGCAATGAAGTCGCCGACCAGTTGCGCCGGTGCTTCGTAGTTGCTGCCGCCCAGCACAAAGGCATGGGATTCCAGGCGTTCCTGCAATTCGATACCGGCCAGCGGGCCGCCCGGGTAATCGACTTCCGGGGTGATGCCGACGACGATCCCGGAGTTGGCGTTGCGCTCGTTACGCGAGTACTGGCTCATGCCGTTGGTGACCACGCGGTTCGGCTCTGACGTCGCCGCGACCACGGTGCCACCCGGGCACATGCAGAAGCTGTAGACCGAACGACCGTTCTTGGCGTGGTGCACCAGTTTGTAGTCGGCAGCCCCGAGTTTCGGGTGGCCGGCGTACTTGCCCAACCGCGCGCGGTCGATCAGCGACTGCGGGTGTTCAATGCGGAAACCCACGGAAAACGGCTTGGCTTCCATGAAAACGCCACGACCGTGGAGCATGCGGAAGGTGTCCCGGGCGCTGTGGCCGAGGGCCAGAATCACATGTTTAGAATGGATCTGCTCGCCGCCATTGAGTTCTACGCCAACCAGTTGGCCGTCCTCGATCAGCACATCGGTGACGCGTTGCTGGAAGCGTACTTCGCCACCCAAGGCGCGAATCTGTTCACGCATGTTTTCCACCACACCGGTCAGACGGAACGTACCGATGTGGGGCTTGCTGACATAGAGGATTTCATCCGGGGCACCGGCTTTGACGAACTCGTGCAGGACTTTGCGGCCGATGAATTTCGGGTCCTTGATCTGGCTGTAGAGCTTGCCGTCGGAGAATGTCCCCGCGCCGCCTTCCCCGAACTGCACGTTGGATTCGGGGTTGAGCACGCTTTTGCGCCACAGGCCCCAGGTGTCCTTGGTGCGCTGGCGCACTTCGGTGCCGCGCTCGAGGATGATGGGCTTGAAGCCCATTTGCGCGAGCAGCAATCCGGCGAAAATCCCGCACGGCCCGAAACCTACAACTACAGGACGTTGCTGCAGGTCGGCCGGCGCGTGGCCGACCACTTTGTAGCTGACATCCGGCGCCACGTTGACGTTACGGTCATCGGCGAATGTGTGCAGCAACGCGACCTCGTCCTTGGCGGTGAGGTCGATGGTGTAGATGAAGCACAGTTCGGAGGACTTTTTGCGCGCATCGTAGCTGCGCTTGAACAAGGTGAAATCGAGCAGGTCATCGCTGGCGATGCCCAGGCGCTGCACGATGGCAGGGCGCAGGTCTTCTTCGGGATGGTCGATCGGCAACTTGAGTTCAGTGATTCGTAACATGGCAGGACCCGGTTCGCGGGGCGCACAACTGCGCCAAGGCGTTTGAAACCGGCGATTATAAGCCCCAAAAGAGGATTCCCGTGAGGCTTAAACGATCAGTCGTCACGCGAACCGCCGAAATACCCGCAACCGCGTTGTACCTGGCCATTGATGCGCAGTTCGGCGCTCATGTGCTGGACGCTGCCGGTGGTGCTGTCGACGCAACGTTGCGGCGTGACCCACAGTTCGATGTGCTGGTTATTGGCTTCGGTGCCGAGGTTGAAACGGCCATCGCCCAGTTGCTCTTCCACGTAAGGCAGGGCCAGAGGCGGTTGACCGGCGCGATCAATCACCATGCCTTTGCCGGTGACCTTGACGTTCCACTCAGGCGAGTGACCGGCCGCGCGCAGAGTCTGCAGTTTGAAATTGGGATCGTCGCATGCCGTGCCCGAGCGCTCGACGCGGTACAGCTGCTCAAGATCGAGACGGCTGTCGACGATGCGCCCGCGCACGTCGGCGAACAACTTGCCCTTGGTATCGGCCAGTGACGCGGCCTGTTGCAGCACGCTGGTGTTGCCGGTGTCGTTGACCACAAAGCTGCGTGTTTCATTGCACGGCTGGAACTGCAATTTGCCGTCCACCGCCGTCAACTGGCCTTGCATGCGGGTCTGGCCCACGTGGGAGGCGTTTTCACGCTGGCCATCGAACAACTGACAGGCGGCAAAAAGCGGCAGCAAGGTAACAACGACTAAGGAACGGGCAACACGCATCTTTGGCTCTCCAGACAAGTGCTGCCACGTTACTCAGGCAAGCCTGCGATCACAAGGCTTGTGTGCCAGGGATTGAGTTGCCGGGTGCGTCCCAGCATAGTGGCGCACTTGTCCAGGATCGGGCCCACTTCGGCATGAACCAACACCAGTCTGTTTTCCCCAAACGGTTGTACGCATTGGATGCGCTGCGCGGTATCGCTGCGTTGGCGGTGGTGTTCTGGCATTGGCAGCACTTCTTTTTTCAAGGGGCGTTGCCGGGCCCGCTGCAAACCGAACAGCAACCTTTCTACAGCGTGTTTGCATTGTTTTATCGACACGGTGGCGATGCGGTCGCGTTGTTCTTCAGCTTGTCCGGGTTCATCTTTTTCTGGTTGTTCGGTCAAGCCGTGGCGCGAGGGGATCTGACTGGAAAACAGTTTTTCATCGAGCGTTTCAGCCGCATCTATCCATTGCATCTGGCAACCTTCGCCGCTGTTGCGCTGTTACAGATGGTCTACTCCCGGTATACGGGGAACGCTTTTGTTTATCCGTTCAATGATATCTATCACGGCGTGTTGAACGTTTTTCTCGCCCCTGCGTGGGGATTGGAACAGGGCTGGTCTTTCAATGGCCCGGCCTGGTCGATCTCTGTTGAAGTGCTGCTCTACGCAGCGTTTTTCCTGCTGTGGCGCTATTCGCCTTTTCCAACGCTGATCAGTATTTTTTTGATCACTGTGGCTGCGTGTGTCTTTCCAGCGCAGTACAAAATCACTCTTGGTGTGTTCAGTTTTTTCTGCGGTGGTGTTGGCTATATCCTGGTGGCGTGGCTGCTGCAGCGGGCGCCGGCACGTTGGGTGAGGATGGGTTTGACGATAGGTTGTGCGGCGGGTTGGTGGCTGCTCGGCGCTGATCAGCCGTTGATCAAGTTTGCGCTGTTGTTTCCGCTGACGATCATGGCCATTGCGGCGTGTCATCAGTTGCTGGAACCGCTCGCCCGGCACCTGGCGTGGCTGGGTGATATCAGCTACGCCTCCTATTTGCTGCACTTCCCGCTGCAAATTTTCGCCGCGCTGCTGGCGGATAAATTCTTCCCGGGGCGTAGCGTCTTTTATCAGCCGTGGACGTTGCTGCTGTTCTTTGTTGTGTTGATCGGTGTCAGCCTGATTTGCCATCGCAGGTTCGAACGGCCGATGCAGCAGTGGCTGCGGCAGTTCGGGCGCGAGCGCCTGGCGAGCGGCGTGATCGCTCGCCAGTAACACGCCTGCCAGAAAGGGCGGTCAGCCGACGTGAAAGGTCTGACCGGTTTGCAAGCCTTCAACACTTTTGGCGTAGGCCAATGCCACATCGGCTGCCAGAACCGGTTTGAAACCACGGAAGTAAGGCGCGTATTTGCCCATGGCTTCCACCAGCACATTCGGGCTGATCGAGTTCACGCGCAGGCCGCGAGGCAGTTCGATGGCGGCGGCGCGCACGAAACTGTCCAGTGCACCATTGACCAGCGCTGCCGAGGCGCCACTGCGAATCGGGTCATGGCTGAGCACGCCCGTGGTGAAGGTGAACGAGGCGCCGTCGTTGGCGAACTCGCGGCCGATCAGCAGCAAGTTGACCTGGCCCATCAGCTTATCTTTCAGACCCAGCGCGAAGCTGGCTTCGGTCATTTCATCCAGTGGCGCGAAAGTCACGTTACCCGCCGCGCAGATCAGCGCATCGAACTTGCCGGTCTGTTCGAACAGCTTGCGGATCGAGGCGCTGTCGCTGATATCCACCTGAAAGTCGCCACTGTTGCGGCCGATGCGGATGATGTCGTGACGCTGGGACAGCTCCTTGTCGACCGCCGAACCGATGGTGCCGCCTGCGCCTATCAATAGAATTTTCATCGTGCTGTTCCTCGAGTGGTTGAATGAGGTCTCAGTCTAGAGTGGTTTTTTCTGCTGATAAGCGCACTAATAGGCAACCTTTGGTTTTCAAATGGAAACAATCCATGAGCGAGATGGATGACCTGGCGGCGTTTGCGGTATTGATCGAAGCGGGGAGTTTTACCTTGGCAGCGCAGCAACTGGGTTGCAGCAAGGGGCAGCTATCCAAGCGCATCAGCTTGCTGGAGACGCGGTTTTCCGTGGTCCTGCTGCAACGCACTACCCGCCGTTTAAGTCTGACGGCGGCAGGTGCAGCGCTGTTGCCCCAAGCTCAGGCGCTGGTAGTGCAAGTCGAGAGAGCGCGTCAGGCATTGGCGCGGTTGAAGGACGACATGGCCGGGCCGGTGCGCATGACAGTGCCGGTGTCGCTGGGGGAAACTTTCTTCGACGGTTTGTTGCTGGAGTTTTCCGGCAAATACCCTGAGGTACAGATCGAACTCGACCTCAACAACCAGTTTCACGACCTGTCACGGGATGGCTTCGATCTGGCGATTCGCTCCGAGGTGGGCAAGGACGAGCGTCTGGTGGCGCGACCATTGCTGGCTTGGCACGAAATGACCTGCGCCAGTCCTGCGTATCTTGAACGGTTCGGCGAACCGCTGACGCCCCAGGCGTTGGCTGAACACCGTTGCTTGCTCAACAGCCATTACAGTGGTCGCGAAGAATGGCTCTATCACCAGCAACACGAGTTGCTACGGGTGCGGGTGTCGGGGCCGTTTGCCAGCAATCACTACAGCTTGCTGAAAAAAGCCGCATTGGCGGGTGCCGGTATCGCCCGTTTACCGTCGTACCTGCTGCAAGCGGAATTGGCGGATGGACGCTTGCGCTGGCTCCTGCGCGATTATCAGACGCGGCGCATGCCGATGTACCTGGTTCATCCTTATCAGGGCGGCCTGCCGAAACGCACGCAAGTGTTGGCGGATTACCTGATCGGCTGGTTCAAGCGCAGCGGTGAGGCGCTGGATCGCCTTCAGCGCTAGATTTTGAATGCACACCACAAACCTAATGTGGGAGCGAGCCTGCTCGCGAAAGCGATAGATCAGTCAACATCTTTGTTGAATGTTGATCCGTCATCGCCGGCAAGCCGGTCTCGCTCCCGCATTGGTTCTTCATCGCCTGAAGTTTTGGAGATGGTATTAATTGGAGTAACGCCGGGCGATCAGGTGATCAATCGACAATTTCCCCGGCCCGGTCGCCATCAAATACAGCAACACCGCCGCCCAAGTGCCGTGGGTTGGATAAGCATCGGGGTACACGAACAGTTGAATGGTCAGGGTCATGCCCAGCAAGGCCAGCGCCGAAAAACGCGTGGCAAAGCCTATCAGGATCAGCACCGGGAAAAAGTGTTCGGCGAACGCCGCCATGTGTGCAGCGATCTCTGGTTGCAGCAACGGCACGGGGTACTCACTCTTGAATAGCGGGATGGTTGAGTCGGCCAGGTGTGGCCAGCCGAACTCGAACGTGCCCTCGATCAGGTCGATGGCGAGGCCTTCGACTTTGGTTTGCCCGGACTTCCAGAACACCGCCGCGATGGAGACCCGCGCAATAAAAGCGATCAGGCTCAGTGGAATCAACGCCAGCAGCGCGATGGCACGGCTGATCGGGTTCTGTGTGTTCATGGCGATACCTTGTTGTGGTGTAAGTGAGTTATGGCGTTGTAGCCGATCAATAGGGCCAGGGTCTGGCTGAGATCGAACGCGGGTGCGGTTTCTGCTGCCTGAATCAGCGGCTGGCCGCTTTGCAGGTTGTGGATGAAGGCGCTGGCGCCGGGCTCGATGACGAAGACTTCAACGTCCAGGCCATTGCGCAGGATCAGTGCGTGTTGCCCGTGGTGCAGGTCAATCCCGGCCAACGTTGCGTCTTGCTGATGGGCCGCCCAGATCGAGACCATGGCGAAGGCAGAGGTCAGCAGGTTGAGGGAGGGGTGAAGTTCGACGGTCAGCTCGCTCAGGGTTTGCGGATCAGCGAGCGCTGCGCCGATCTGTTCATGGCTCAACGGCTGGGCGTCGGCCGCGTGATAAGCGGTGGTGCGCAACTGTTCAAGTCTGGCGACATCGGCCAGATACGGCACGCTGCTCGCCGGTTCGAAGCCGTCGATGAACTGCGCAAAATGGTTGCCGTAATCTTTGATCAGCGGGCTCTGGGGCGCGTTGCTGAGCAAATAAATTCCGGCCATGGCACGGAAGAACTCATCACCGACCAATTGCATCACCACGGGGTAACTGTGCGCCAAGGCGTTGATCAACGAGCTCTGCACATTGTTGCGATACACCGCGAAACGGCTGGCGGGGTCGGCGCCATTGGCACTGAACAAGCCCTCGGGGCAACTCAGTCGGGAATCAAGCAGGGCGGCGGCAAAAGCGGCTTGTGTGCTCAAGGCTGACCTCCCGGGAACAGCAACAATTCATCAGCCTGACGCGCCTCGGCCAGCAAGACACTGAAGGCCGGTAACTGGTTGTCGCGTTCGATCAGGGTGGCTATCGGGCCTGTCCGCTCCAGCACGTGCTGGTACAACGACCAGACCGCTTTATCGATGGGGGCGCCGTGATCATCAATCAGCAGACGGTCGCCGAGGCTGTCGGTGTCTTCGGCAAAGCCTGCCAGATGAATCTCGCCGACGGCATGAAGGGGCAGGGCGTCGATGTAGGCCACTGGATCGCGACGATGATTGATGCACGATACGTAGACGTTGTTCACATCAAGCAGCAGCCCGCAGCCCGTGCGGTGGATGACTTCGCTGATGAAGCCTGCTTCATCAATTGTCGAGCGCTCGAACGCCAGGTAGGTGGCCGGGTTCTCCAGTAACATCGGGCGTTTGAGGGTGCTTTGTACCTGGTCTATGTGTTCGCAAACGCGGTTCAGCGTTGCGTTGTCATAGGCCAGAGGCAACAAGTCATTCAGGAACACCGGGCCGTGGCTGGACCAGGCCAGGTGTTCGGAAAAGGCGTGGGGTTGATAGCGCTCGATGAGTGCGGCGAGGCGTTTGAGGTGCTGAGTGTCCAGCGGACCTTCGGCACCAATCGACAAGCCCACGCCATGCAGCGACAGCGGATACTGCTCGCGAATCAACCCCAGGTAATGATGAAACGGGCCGCCGGCCACCATGTAGTTTTCGGCGTGGACTTCAAAAAAGCCGATGTCCGGTGGTGAACCGAGCACTTCACGAAAGTGCTCGGTCTTGAGCCCGAGCCCGGCGCGGGGCGGGAGCCCGAACGGTGAATGGTTCATGGTCGACACTCGGGCGGGGTCCGGATCAGGCTTTGGCTTTGAAGGCTTCCATCTGACCGAAACCGGTCGACGAGGTCTTGCTTTCGGTGGTGGCGCAGGTGCCTTTAGGGACAGACTTCCAAGCATTAGTCTGGAAGTCTGTTTTCGAGGTGCCGGCGCAAGTGGTGCCGGCGCCAGCTGCGCAATCGTTGTGACCTTTCATGGCCACGCCGAAGCATTTTTCCATGTCGTCGGCCGCGTGGACGGTGGAGACAGCGGCCATACTCAGTGCAGAACCGAGGGCCAGAACCAGGGCGGTGGCGGACAGGGTGCGGGTGGTAGCAGTCATGATGTTTCTCCGGTTTTTGAGGTTGGGTAAGAAAGCGTTTGTGCTTGCTTACCGCTCTAGAGAAAGGTCATGGCGATGCGTTACAGCCCATCCCAAAATTTTTCTACAAAACTTCAAGTCACCACCAATCCCTTGTAGGAGCCGAGCTTGCTCGCGATAGCGGTTTGTCATTCGACATCATTGTTGTCTGATCCACCGCTATCGCGAGCAAGCTCGGCTCCTACAGGGGATCTCCGTTGTCTGGAAGGTTTGTGGCAGGCACAAAAAAACGGCCCGAAGGCCGTTTTTGTTTACCGCAAAGACTCAACCACCCAGATACGCTTCACGCACTTTCGGATCAGTCAGCAGTGCTTCACCGGTGCCTTGCATCACCACCCGGCCGTTCTCCAGAACGTACGCGCGGTCAGCAATTTTCAGTGCCTGGTTGGCGTTCTGCTCAACCAGAAACACGGTCACGCCATCCTTGCGCAGTTGTTCGATGATGTCGAAGATCTGCTGGATGATGATCGGCGCCAGGCCCAACGAAGGTTCGTCGAGCAGCAGCAGCTTGGGCTTGCTCATCAGCGCACGGCCGATGGCGAGCATTTGCTGTTCGCCGCCGGACATGGTGCCGCCGCGTTGGGCGAATCGTTCTTTCAGGCGTGGGAAAAGTTCGAGAACCTTGTCCATCTGTTCCTGATAGTCGCCCTTGTCGGTGAAGAAGCCGCCCATGGCGAGGTTTTCTTCCACGGTCAGGCGCGAGAACACTCGACGACCTTCCGGGACCACGGCGATGCTTTTGCGCATGATCTGCGACGAGCTCTGGCCGACCAGTTCCTCACCCATGTAGCGGATGCTGCCGCTGTGGGCTTGCGGCGAACCGCAGAGCGTCATCAGCAGGGTCGACTTGCCGGCACCGTTGGCGCCGATCAGGGTCACGATTTCGCCCTGGCGGACTTCCACGTTGACGCTGTGCAGGGCCTGGATCTTGCCGTAGAAGGTGGAAACGTTTTCGAATTGCAGCATTTACGCTTCCCCCAGGTAGGCTTTGATCACTTCGGGATTGTCGCGGATCTGTTCCGGCGTACCGTTGGCCAGAGGCGTGCCCTGGTTGATCACGACGATGTGGTCGGAAATGCTCATGACCAGTTTCATGTCGTGTTCGATCAGCAGCACGGTAACGTTGTGCTCTTCACGCAACACGCTGATCAGCGCCTTGAGGTCTTCGGTTTCCTTCGGGTTCAGACCGGCAGCCGGTTCGTCGAGCATAAGGATCCGCGGGCGGGTCATCATGCAACGAGCGATTTCCAGGCGACGTTGCTGACCGTAGGCCAGGGTGCCGGCCGGACGGTTGGCGAACTGCGTGAGGTTGACCTTGTCCAGCCAGTACGCGGCGAACTCCATGGCTTCGCGTTCGCTTTTGCGAAAGCCCGGGGTCTTGAACAGCCCGGCCAGGAAGTTGGTGTTCAGGTGACGGTGCTGGGCGATCAAGAGGTTCTCGACCGCGGTCATGTCCTTGAACAATCGTACGTTCTGGAAGGTGCGCACCACGCCTTTGAGGGCGATCTTGTGGCCCGGCAGGCCTTCGATGGGCTCGCCGTCCAGCAGGATGCTGCCGCCGCTCGGCTTGTAGAAACCGGTCAGGCAGTTGAACACCGTGGTCTTGCCGGCGCCGTTGGGGCCGATCAATGCCACGACCTGTTTTTCCTTCACGGACAGGGCGACGCCGTTGACCGCCAGCAAGCCGCCGAAGCGCATGCTCAGATTTTCTACTTTAAGGATCTCGCGGCTCATTTGCGCAGCTCCATGTGAGGACGTTGCATGGGCAGCAGGCCTTGAGGGCGCCAGATCATCATCAGCACCATCAAGGCGCCGAACATCAACATGCGGTATTCACTGAACTCACGCATCATTTCCGGCAACAGGATCATCACCGTGGCCGCCAGCACGACGCCCAGTTGCGAACCCATGCCGCCCAGCACCACGATGGCAAGGATGGTCGCCGACTCGATGAAGGTGAAGGACTCCGGTGTCACCAGGCCCTGACGCGCGGCGAAGAAGCTACCGGCGAAACCGGCGAAGCACGCACCCAGGGTGAAGGCCGAAAGCTTGATGATGGTCGGGTTCAGACCCAGCGCACGGCAGGCGATTTCATCTTCACGCAGCGCTTCCCAGGCACGGCCCAGAGGCATGCGCAGCAAGCGGTTGATGACGAACAGGGCGAACAGCGACAACAACACCGCGATCAGGTAAAGGAAGATCACCTTGTTGATCGAGTTGTACTCCAGGCCGAAGTACTCGTGGAACGTCTGCAGTCCCTCTGCGGCCGTTTTATCGAAGGTCAGTCCGAAAAGCGTTGGCTTGGGAATGTTGCTGATGCCGTTCGGGCCACCGGTGAGGTCGGTCAGGTTACGCAGGAACAGACGGATGATTTCACCGAAGCCCAGGGTCACGATCGCCAAGTAGTCACCGCGCAAACGCAATACCGGGAAGCCCAGCAAGAAGCCGAACGTCGCCGCCATCATGCCGGCGATTGGCAGGCAGATCCAGAAGCTCAGACCGTAGTAATGCGACAGCAACGCATAACTGTAGGCGCCGACGGCATAGAAACCGACATAACCGAGGTCGAGCAGGCCGGCCAGACCGACCACGATGTTCAGGCCAAGGCCCAACATCACGTAGATCAGCACCAGAGTGGCGATGTCTACCGCGCCGCGCGAGCCGAAGAACGGCCAGACCAGCGCACCGATGATCAGCGCAATGATGATCCAGCGCTGGGTGCTCGGCAGGGTCAGGAAGTTACTGGCCTTGGCCGGCATTACCGGCATGTTCGGCGAGGCTTTCCAGGCTGCGCTGATTTGGTGGTCGAACAACACCCGCAGGAACATCAGCACCGAGCACACGGCGATGGTGATCAGCGTTGCGTTGCTGGTGCCATGGACTTCGAGGTTGATGCCGACAATGGTCAGTTTCAGACCGAGTACCGGGTAGGCAACGGCCCACACCAGCAAGGCGCTGAACAACGCCTGTTTAAGATTCCTAGTCATACTTTTTCAACCTCCGGACGGCCCAACAGGCCGGTTGGCCGGAACAACAACACCAGAACCAATAGACCGAAAGCCACGACGTCCTTGTACTGGTCGCCGAAAATATCGGCACCAAAGGCTTCCGCTACCCCCAGCACGATCCCGCCGAGCATGGCGCCGGGGATGCTGCCGATACCGCCCAGTACTGCTGCGGTGAAGGCCTTGAGGCCGACGAGGAAACCGGCGTTCGGGTTGATCACGCCATATTGCATGCTCAACAGCACAGCCGCGATGGCCGCCAGAGCAGCACCGATGACAAAGGTCAGGGCGATGATGTTGTTGGTGTTGATACCCAGCAGGTTGGCCATCTTGATGTCTTCGGCACAGGCACGGCAGGCGCGACCCAGGCGAGAGCGGGAGATGAACAGCGTCAGGCCGAGCATGGCGACGAAGGTCACCACGAACACCACGATTTGCATGTAGGAAATCAGCACTTCATGTGCACCACCTGGTCCGAAGGCAAAGTTGCCCGGAATCAGGTTGGGGATGGATTTGTCCTTGGAGTCTTGCGCCAGCAGAACCGTATTCTGCAGGAAGATCGACATGCCGATGGCGGAAATCAGCGGGATCAGACGGTTGCTGCCGCGCAGGGGGCGGTAGGCGATCCGTTCGATGCTGTAACCGTAGGCACTGGTCACGACAATGGTCGCGAGGAAAGCGGCGGTCATCAACAGCGGAACACTGTCGAGTCCCAGCATGGCCAGCCCGGCGATGGCGATGAACGCCACGTATGAGCCGATCATGTACACCTCGCCGTGGGCGAAGTTGATCATTCCAATGATGCCGTAAACCATCGTATAGCCGATGGCGATCAGGGCATACGTGCTGCCAATGGTCAGACCATTAACCAGCTGTTGGAAAAAGTGATAGATGTCAGGCATTACAGCGCTCCTAAAAACCTGATACGCATTTCACTGGTGGAGTCATTTTCCCGCTCGAGCCCCGTGGATCTGCATCCACTTCGAATTCGAGGTTTGCCAGCGAACCGCTGATGACGGTTTTGAGATTTTCAGGTGGGGAGACTGGCGGATCACGCCAGCGCGGCCCAAAACGTTCGTAAAACAAAGCCCACGGCACGCCGTGGGCTTTATTGGCAGTCAGTATGGCAAAGCCTTACTGAGGCGAAGCTTCAGTTTTTGGTTTGCCGAAGTGCCACTCGTAAACCACAAATTTGAAGTCTTTCAGGTCGCCCTTGTCGTCGAAAGCCAAGTCGCCGGTCGGGGTCTTGAACGTGCCTTTGTGGATAGCTTCAGCCACTTTGGCAGTGTCTTCGGACTTGGCAGCGGTGATGCCGTCAGCGATCACTTCTACAGCCGAGTAGGCCGGGAATACGAACGGACCGCTCGGGTCTTCTTTCTTCGCCTTGAACGCGTCAGCCAGGGCAACGTTGGCCGGATCCTGGTCGAAGGATTTCGGCAGGGTTACCAGCAGACCTTCGGAAGCGTCTTTGGCGATCTGCGAAATGGAGTCGTTACCCACGCCTTCCGGACCCATGAACTTGGCTTTCAGGCCTTTTTCCTGGGATTGACGCAGGATCAGACCCAGCTCTGGGTGGTAGCCGCCGTAGTAGACGAAGTCGACGTTGGCTTGCTTGAGCTTGGCGATCATCGACGAGAAGTCTTTGTCGCCGGCGTTGACGCCTTCGAACACGGCAACCTTGACGCCTTTGCCTTCCAGGGTTTTCTTCACGGCGGTGGCAATGCCTTCACCGTATTGCTGTTTGTCGTGCAGCACAGCAACGATTTTCGGTTTCACGTGATCGGCAATGTAGTTACCGGCGGCAGGGCCCTGGGCGCTGTCCAGACCGATGGTGCGGAACACCATTTTGTAACCACGAGAGGTGATGTCCGGGCTGGTGGCAGCCGGGGTGATCATGATCACGCCTTCGTCTTCGTAAATGTCCGAAGCCGGTTGAGTGGAGCTGGAGCACAGGTGGCCAACCACGAACTTGACGCCGTCGTTGACGACTTTGTTCGCGACCGCGACCGCTTGTTTCGGATCACAGGCGTCATCGTATTCAACGGCTACGAGTTTCTTGCCGTTGACGCCGCCCTTGGCGTTGATCTGTTCGATGGCCATTTTGGCGCCACTGAACTGCATGTCGCCGTATTGGGCTACAGGGCCGGTTTTAGGGCCAGCGATGCCGATCTTGATGGTGTCAGCTGCGAACGAATGGCTGGCAACCCCGGCCAGAACCATAGCGGCAAACAGTTTGGAAATCTGCTTAGTAGCCTTAGTCATAGTGCTCCACTCTTACTGTTGTAGTTTTTATAGTCCTGGCGCCGAAGCAGCAGAACCGGGTCAGATATCTTCGATACCTTCCGGAAAATGCCCCCGACAACTGTACCGGTACAGTGTAGAGCGCCAATTGTTAGCCTGGGAAGCTGGCGCAAGGGGGCAAATTCTGCGGGTGTCGCTTTTTTGAAAGAAAAAGACAGAATCACGGCGGATGTTAGCTGGCTAATTGCTTGATTCAGCAGCATTCCTTGGCTTTCCTGCGTTTATTCAATCGGTGACTAAATTGCATCCGGGTTTTTCTGACGGACCACCAACGTTATCATTCGCGTCGATTTCTTTTCCGGACAGGACCCATGACTCAAGAACCTAGCACCCTCTATGCCAAGCTGCTTGGTGAAACCGCATCTATTACCTGGAAAGAGCTGGAGCCGTTCTTTGCCAGGGGTGCCCTATTGTGGGTCGACCCTGGTCTGGATTTGATCGCCGCCGCCGAGGCAGTCGCTACTGACGAAGGCGAGAAAGTGGCTGCCTGGCTGGCCGCCGACCAAGTCGCCAAGCTGTCTGAAACGCGGGCGCTGGATCTTTTTGAACGCGATCCGCAGCTGTGGGCCGTGGTGGTTTCGCCGTGGATTCTGATCCAGGAAAGGGCGACGAGCTGAGTCTGCGCACTTCATTGATGCGCCCTGTTGGCGGCCAAAAGTGTGTAGGTGAGTAGCGAGATGGCATGTTGCCGTGGAGAAAGGCCACAAGTGGGCCAGCATCACGGTGACGTAAACGTAACGGGAACAGTTCGGTGAGCAGCCGAAGGGCTGCTTAATTGTTTCTTGATTGTGGATTTGTGGTGGATCTGATGCCGCCAATCGCGAGCAAGCTCGGCTCCTGCAGGGGGCGGTGGCGTTCACAAATTTTGTGATCGACWTCGTCCCTGCAGGAGCCGAGCTTGCTCGCGATTGGCCACGACGCGGTATTGCGCCGAGTCTTAGGCGGTCTTGCCAGTATGGTTATTGAGGGAAATAACCTTGGTCTTGCCAATCCGGTGACGGTAAATCTCACGCAGGTACTTGATCGCCTTCTTCACGCAATCGCGTGACAAGCGAATGTCGTTGATCGAGACAAACTTGTCCTTGTCGTTGATCAGTTCGCGGTACTTCTTCTCGTACATCGGTTTGATCGCGTACCAGTTGGTATCGAGGATCTTCGCCGGGTTCTCGAATTCATTGAGCAACTCGTCGATCCGGTCTTCGTCGAACTCTTCATTAATGATGAAGTCGAGGATCGAGTTATCCAGTGTCTCGTCGAAGCGGTACGGGTTTTTCGCAAAGCAGCGTTTGATGAACGCCACGATCAGCGTCAGGAAGTCGTCCGACAGGCACGGGCTTTTGGCGATCAGGGTGGTCAGCGACAAGTTGGCCGATGCGCCGATTACCAGTGCGTAACGCTTGAGCGTGGTGTTCGGGAACAGGCTGTTGAGGTGGGTCTTCAACCGGTTCAGGTCCATGTAGGACAGCTTGTAGTCTTTCGGCAAGGACACAATCGACACCACCGACGAGCAGTTCTTGAAGAAGTGCAGGTCGTGCAACGCCGCCGCGTCGTAACCGGAATTTTTGTATTGCTCCAGCGAGGCGCGATAGCGCTTGGACTCGATCGGCAGCAGGCTGATGCCTTCGATCGCCTGGGTCACTTTGTTGAAGTGCGGCAGGTCGATGGAGCGGAAGAACAAATCGTCGATGTTCAGGCGCTGTGGTTCTTTCTCGAAGACCTTGAACTTGTCGCTGCTTGGCGGCGGAGTTTCCGGCACCACGGACTCGGCGTAGGCAATCGCCACCGGGCCGGCCAGGCTCATGAACAAGTCGTTGGCGTCGAGGCGAATGGTTTCGCCGATGTCGATGCCGGCGCGGCGGAAATAGTTCTGGTCGTAGTCCGTCGTGACCGCTTGTGCTGTCAGGATGTTGAAGATCTGCTGCGAGATGTATTGGTTGGCGTGTTTTTCCATCGCATTGACGTCAATGTTCTGGATGTTGCCGTCATCGCTTTCTTCGGCATAACGCATGATGTCGTTGGAGATCAGCATCATGGCGTTCCATGGGCGGATACGCCCCATGACGCTGGCTTCGCTGCTGTCTTCGTTGGCGAAGTTGTAGGAGAAGTCCCACTCTTCCGATAGATACTTACACAGCAGGCGGCCGGCGTTGATGTGCAGCGCCTCGGACATTTCGCTGCGGTGATCGGAAATGTTCGGCAGTACGCAAATACCGCTGGTGAAGATCGGCTCGAAGACGAAGGAATGACCGCTCTTGCCGTCATGCTCGTCCATCGGTTTGGTGTCGAACGTTTTGTTCATGTATGAGTGCTGCTGGGCCAGGCCGAATTCGGAAGCCATGCCCGAACCGGTACCGCCGCCGGCGCTGAAAATCGAGAAATACAGGCGCGACTGGTTGGCCTTGATCCCGCAGCTGTCGATCAGGTACGAGTGAATCATCTTCCAGTCCGGGCTGGAGAAACGCTGGGTGTCCTTGTTCAGGATGATCTTGGCCAGGTACTGACCGAGAATCGGCGCGTTACCGGCACCACCGGCGTGGACCTCCGACAAGTCCATGATTTTCATTTTGCTGTAGTCGCGCAGGAAGCCGCTTTTTTCGCCCTTGCGCGAGAAACGGATGCGACCGGCAATGTCTTTGTCGAGGTCGCCGAGCATGACCAGCGGTTCCACCAGGAACACCGGTTTGGCGCCCTTGTTGGTACCCAGGCGCAGGTTGTTACGAATCCATTGTGCCGGGCTGTAGCCTTTTTCCGCATAGCGTTTGTCCGGCGACAGGCGGTCTTCGTTATTGAATTCGTTGAGATAAAACTTGCGGGCGTTGTACACCAGTTCCGCAACGTCCAGGGCGATGTTCGAGCCGCAGCGGCCCAGACCAATCAGGCACACCGACGGGAATTCCTGGTCGCTGTGCTGCTCGCTGGCGCCTTCCAGATGGGGCGGGCGCGGGAACACCATGTCGCGCAGACCGTCGAGGTTATCGAGGATGCGGTCGGTATTGGTTTCGGTGAAATACAGGTATTGCTGAGTGGCCAGCGGGCGCGCCGGGGTCAATGGCTTCAACGGTGAGGGGCTGTTCGCCGCAGGGCTCAGAAGCAGATCGGAGACCGCAGTGGCCGGGTTATTTTTGGAAGTCATTGTGCGCCGTCTACCTGGACTTGTTGGTTGAGCGACAACTGTCGTCAAACCATTCACGGAATGGGGGGCTCGCGTCTTTTTTTTGCGCGTATTTGGCCCAAGTCTCAGGGACTTGCCTGAGCAACAGTGGGGGAATCCTTTCCTTAATCATGATGAATCGGCCAATATTCGGCGTTCTTTAATCAAAGGGAGGCTAAATGATGTCAACGCTACCTTCGTTGGGGTTCGCCGGGATCGGTCTGATGGGCCTGCCCATGTGCCGGCGCCTGTTGGCGGCGGGCTATCCGTTGACCGTGTGGAATCGCAATCCGGCCAAGTGCGTGCCGCTGGTTGAAGCCGGTGCCCGACAAGTGGCAACACCCGCTGAACTGTGTCAGCACGCCGACATTGTCATGCTGTGTCTGGCGGACACCGCAGTGGTGCGTGAGGTGGTTTTTGGCCCGGCCGGGGTGGCTGTGGGGGCGAAAAGCGGTCAGCTACTGGTGGATTTTTCCAGCCTGGAGCCCAGCGCCACACGAGAAATGGCCAAACAGTTGATCGACACCACTGGGATGAGTTGGCTGGATGCTCCGGTGTCCGGCGGCGTGGTCGGCGCCGAGGGCGGCAGCCTGGCGATCATGGTGGGTGGCGAGGCCGGGGATCTGCAGCGAGTGCGTCCGCTTTTGCTGACACTGGGCCAGCGTGTCACCCACATGGGCGGAGTCGGGGCCGGGCAGGTGACCAAGGCGTGCAATCAGATGATCGTGGCGTGTAATGCGCTGGTCATCGCCGAAGTGGTGGCGCTGGCCGAGTGTTCCGGGGTTGATGCTCGACTGATCGCCGAGGCTCTCGCCGGTGGTTTTGCCGATTCAAAACCGTTGCAGATCCTCGCTCCGCAAATGGCCCACAGCCAATTTGAACCGGTGAAATGGCATGTGCGCACGCTGCTCAAGGACCTCGACAGCGCCGTGAAGTTTTCCCGCGAACAGGGTTCGGCCACACCGCTCAGTGGATTGGCTGCACAGTTGATGCGATTGCATGGGAGCCAGGGTTACCTGGAAAAAGATCCATCGACATTAGTGCAAATGTACCGCGAGCCAGACTAAGCCTCAGGCGCTTTGTTCATAGGGTATGTCGAATTCCGGTTGCAAGGCCGGAAGGCCGAACGCTGCTCGGGCTGCGTCGCAATCCACGTTAGCCTCGCCATTTTCCCAGGAGGCCTCGAACTCACGGCAGGTGCTGGAACGTTCATTGTAAATCGAGCATTTGACCTCGCTGCCGACTTCTCCCACCAGGCTGACACATCGGGTGGGTTTGCAGTCGGTGCCGAGCATCGCCACCCGACTGGGGCTAATCGACGCGACCAGGTCGTCAGGCACCGTTCCACCGGCCGAGGTGCATTCACCCCAGAAAAAAGACACACGGAAATGAGAACAGCAGGCACCGCAATTCAGGCATGGACTGATTTCGGACATGGGCGTTTATCTAAGGAGGAGTGGGCGCGCAGGGGAGCGGGCAGGGTCGCTATTCTAGGCTTCGCAACGGGCTTTGGAAGGGGGGGCGAAAGGTATTTTTCAACGACGGGCGGCACCGTGAAAACACCGGCCGGATACCCGTGAAACCTGGGTTTGGCGGTCAGCAGGTCTGCTTGAATGCCATGGACTGATATCAGCCTTGCGAATGATGACAGACAGTGTTGGCGGGCCTGTCTAGATTGACGGTTCCGGGGACAGTGAGACCCCAATAACAATAAAAGAGACGGACCCATGCAGAACTCGACCCAAGCGGCGAATGCCTGGCGCATTCTGTTCCTGTTGTTTCTGGCCAACTTGTTCAACTTCTTCGATCGCACCATCCCCGCCATCATTATCGAGCCGATCCGCATGGAATGGCACCTCAGCGACTTTCAGTTGGGGATCGTCGGCACCGCTTTCACCCTCGTTTATGCAATAGCCGGCCTGCCTCTGGGGCGGATGGCCGATACCGGTTCGCGAAGCAAATTGATGGGTTGGGGCCTGGCGGTCTGGAGCGGGTTGACGGCGGTCAACGGGCTGGTGGGCAGCTTCTGGAGTTTCCTGATCGTGCGCATGGGCGTCGGTATCGGTGAAGCCAGTTATGCCCCCGCCGCCAACTCGCTGATCGGCGATTTGTTTCCGGCGCATCGCCGGGCGCGGGCGATGGGCATCTTTATGCTGGGCTTGCCGTTGGGGTTGCTGCTGGCATTCTTCACCATCGGCGCAATGGTCAAGGCGTTCGACAGCTGGCGCGCGCCGTTCTTTATCGCGGCGGTGCCGGGGCTGATCCTGGCGATCTTCATGTTCTTCATCAAGGAGCCGAAACGCGGCGCAGCAGAAGCGGTGCAGGTGTCCCAGGAACGCATAGACCGGCCGATCCGCCGGGTGCTGGCGGTGCCGACTTTTCTGTGGCTGGTGATGGCGGGGTTGTGTTTCAACTTTGCGACCTACGCCTGCAACTCATTTTTGGTGCCGATGCTGCAGCGCTACTTCCTGATGCCATTGCAGGAGGCTGCGGTAGCAACGGGTGTAATCGTCGGCGTCACCGGCCTGTTCGGTCTGACGCTCGGCGGTTGGGTCGCCGACAAGATTCATCAGCGGGTGGCCAACGGGCGGCTGTTGTTTGCAGGGTTCAGCCTGATTATCTCGACCCTGTGCACGGCGTGGGCGCTGCATTCCGGCCGAATCGAGATTGGTGTATTTGTGGCGGTCTTCAGTGTGGGCTGGTTGTTTGCCTATAACTTCTATACCTGCGTCTACACCGCGATTCAGGACGTGGTCGAGCCACGCCTGCGGGCCACGGCGATGGCGCTGTTCTTTGCCGGCCTGTATTTGCTGGGCGGTGGTTTGGGGCCGGTGGTGGTGGGTGGTTTGTCCGACCACTTTGCGCACACGGCGATGCTGTCGGCCGGTGCAGAGCAGATGACCGAGGCGTTCAAAGCGGTCGGGCTGCATGACGCGATGTACCTGATTCCGGTGGCGTTGTTCTTCACCATGGTGTTTCTGTTTATGGCATCGCGGTGTTTTGTGCGGGATGCGAAGCGGATGAAGGAAGGGTTGGTGGCGGTAGTTGAGCCTGGAGTTGCTGTGGCGACTGCCTAAAGGGGTTCACTTTTGGTTTTGTCTGCTACCCGCTTAGGGGTGGCAGACACTAGCAGCCCGATTACGCATAAATAAAGAATAATTCCCGCAATGCCAGCAATCGTATCGTATACGAATCCGGCGATCACCAGTATGCCCAGCAATGATGAGATAAATATCATTAAATTTGATGCCAGATAAACGAACAGCCTCAGGCCAAATGACCGGGGTCTGATAAATATTGAAGTAAGCATTCCTACAACTACGCAGGCGATTGCTAGGATTCCGATGCCTTGGAGTGCCACCGTAAGCATAATTGCCGCGGACAAACCTTCTTTGTCCGATAAATCGTTTATATTGGGGGGGACTTGGACCGCTACTGATAATAAGCAGATCCAAGCTCCTATAAATAGAGCGATAGCCGTCAGTAAGCGTTGATACGGGCGCATAAAGATCCTTGTTAAGAATGCGTTGCCGGTCGCGCAGCCTGCACGCGACCGATTTGAGTGAGTGTTGGTTTTTGATGCAGCTAAATGGTCGGAGGATCTATTTTGTAATTAAGTATTGTTGAAGCTAACGATCAATGGTGATTACGTGGGTTCCCTTGATGGCTATTTGGTACGGTTGTGCATTTAAGTATTTTTCAACTACAGCGAGCACGCTGGTAGAAGCTTCACCTATCAATGAGCGCCACGTACCTAAATTACCGTCAAATACATCGTGATAAGATCGGGCTCCACCATTAAAGTTTATCCTTCCACTCTCATTTTTCGTGATGGTACCTTCAATTTTTAGCGTGATGTTACCAAGCCATGCGCCAGTCAGCCAAGAATTTGGAAATGTGTCAAAAGGCACTTTATCAATTGCGATTGCTGTTTTGCCGACTGGAGCAGAAGCAAACGCGGACTCCAGCATTGGAATTGTCGTGCTAGAGAGATTCAAGCTCAAGCTATTGATGTTCGTTTCGGCTGTGGCTCCTTTTCCAAAAAGGAAATGGCCAAAGGCAGCCAATGGAGTTAAAAGTCCCGCAGACAATCCTACGGATTCCGGAACAGATCCCGCTTTAAAGTTGTTAGTTGCATAATGCAACGCTTGAGCAGGCGACAAATTCGGATTCAAGCAAATATAGTTGTCAGCAAATGGAATGGCTTGCATGTCACGGATTATGGATTGAACTATGCTGGTGGCAACTCCATTTTTAATATAGGACTTTTGTTCGTTGGTGATCTTTATGATCATCTCCCGCCACATACCTTGGCCATAGAAAGCGTTGCGTTCTTGTTGTTGAGCGGTAAAAATCAGTGCAGGGTTTGGTGCGGGCCAAGTGACTCCTCGTGGTGGGGAATATCCTGGTGCTGCAGCTGTAATGTTGAGGGGAGGGAGAGTTAATCCATTACTCATTGTAAAATCCTAAAATATTTTATGGTTGTCAGTAGCGTGTGCTACGTGTATCGCTCGCGCCTGGTGCGGCGGTCTGTGTTTTTATACTAGTATGTTAATAGTAAGAATGGGTCTGAGAGTTGAGTAGGAAAGTTCTTTTTGGGCGTGGAGAAGAGGCGGCGTTAAATGTATTTGTTGCTGCTCTATGGTTGTAACGAATTGTCCTATTCGGTTGTCAGAAACGTCCTGCGTAATTATTAGAAAGCTCTGCTTGGAAGTTTGAAATCTTGAACTGACAAGACCAAGAATTCGTACAATAAAAAAGGCCCGCATCGCTGCGGGCCTTTTTTATTGACGGAGTAGATGCGGAAGATTAACCCGCTACCAACACCCGAATCGCTTCCAGTCGCAGTGCAGCCTTTTCAAGCATGGCCAACCCTTGCTCGCGCTGTTTGCGCAGGGCAACCAGTTCGCTGTCGCGTACGGTCGGGTTGACGGCTTGCAACGCTGTCAGGCGCGCCAGTTCTTCTTCGGTGTCAGCCGCCAGACGACGCTGCGCCTCGGCAACACGCTCGGCATGACGCGGGAAGATCTTCTCTTCGCCAGCATTGATCCGTGGCGTCAACTGATCACGCTGAGCCTGGATGAACTTGTTGGCGCTGGCGCGCGGTACGCTTTCCAGTTGATCGTTCAAGGTCTCGAACGACACGCGGGCCGAGAGATCATTGCCATTGGTATCGAGCAGGCAGCGCAGGGCGGCCGGTGGCAGGTAACGGCCCAGTTGCAGCGAACGCGGGGCAACCACTTCGCTGACGTAGAGCAGTTCCAGCAACACGGTGCCAGGTTTGAGCGCCTTGTTCTTGATCAGCGCCACGGCGGTGTTACCCATCGAGCCGGACAAGACCAGGTCCATGCCGCCCTGAACCATCGGGTGCTCCCAAGTGATGAACTGCATGTCTTCGCGAGACAGCGCCTGATTGCGGTCGTAAGTGATGGTCACGCCTTCGTCGTCGCCGAGCGGGAAGCTGGCGTCGAGCATTTTTTCGCTCGGCTTGAGGATCAGCGCGTTTTCCGAATGGTCTTCGCTGTCGATGCCGAATGCATCGAACAGGGTTTCCATATAGATCGGCAGGGCAAACTGATCGTCCTGCTCAAGAATGTCTTCAACCAGTGCGTCACCTTCACCGGCACCGCCGGAGTTGAGTTCCAGCAAGCGGTCGCGGCCGGTGTGCAAGTCAGCTTCCAGACGCTCACGCTCGGTGCGGGCTTCGTCGATCAGTGCTTGCCACTCGCCGTCGTCAGCCTCTTCCAGAAGCGGCAGCAGGCGCGGGCCGAACTGATGCTGCAAGGCGTTGCCGGTCGGGCAGGTGTTGAGGAACGCGTTGAGCGCTTCGTGATACCACTGGAACAGGCGCTCTTGCGGGCTGGTTTCCAGATACGGCACGTGCAGTTCAATGGTGTGCTTCTGGCCGATTCGGTCCAGACGACCGATACGCTGCTCCAGCAAATCCGGGTGCGACGGCAGATCGAACAGCACCAAGTGGTGCGAGAACTGGAAGTTGCGACCTTCACTGCCGATTTCCGAGCAGATCAGCACCTGTGCACCGAATTCTTCATCGGCGAAGTACGCGGCGGCGCGGTCACGTTCGAGGATGTTCATGCCTTCGTGGAAGACCGTGGCCGGAATCCCGGAACGTACGCGCAGGGCGTCTTCCAGGTCCATGGCGGTTTCGGCGTGGGCGCAGATCACCAGTACTTTGGTGCGCTTGAGCATTTTCAGGGTGTCGATCAGCCACTCGACGCGCGGGTCGAATTTCCACCAGCGTTCTTCTTCACTGGCGTCCGGCTGGGCCTGGAAGCTGACTTCCGGGTACAACTCGGCGTGATCGCCCAGTGGCAGTTCGAGGTATTCGTCAGGGCATGGCAGCGGGTACGGGTGCAGTTTGCGCTCCGGGAATCCCTGCACGGCGGCGCGGGTGTTACGGAACAGCACGCGGCCGGTGCCGTGGCGATCCAGCAATTCGCGAACGAGGCGGGCGCTGGCTTCGGTGTCGCCGTCGTTCACGGCGGCCAGCAGGGCTTCGCCTTCGTTGCCGAGGAAACCGTGAATGGTCTTGTGTGCTTCAGGCGACAGGCGCCCTTTGTCCAGCAGCTCCTGAACGGCTTCGGCTACCGGGCGATAGTTTTCGCTTTCGGCGCGGAAGGCGGCCAGGTCATGGAAACGGTTCGGGTCGAGCAGGCGCAGACGGGCGAAGTGGCTGTCCTGACCCAGTTGTTCCGGGGTCGCAGTCAGCAACAGCACGCCGGGAATGGTCTCGGCGAGCTGCTCGACCAACGTGTATTCCGGGCTGGCGTTGTCTTCATGCCACACCAGGTGGTGGGCTTCGTCGACAACCATCAGGTCCCAGCCGGCAGCAAACAGCGCATCCTGAGCCTTTTCGTCTTCGACCAGCCACTCGAGTGCAATCAGCGCGAGCTGGGTGTCTTCGAACGGGTTGGCGGCATCGCTTTCAATGAAGCGTTCTTCGTCGAACAGCGCGACTTGCAGGTTAAAGCGGCGGCGCATCTCGACCAGCCACTGGTGCTGCAGGTTCTCGGGAACCAGGATCAGCACGCGGTTGGCGCGGCCCGAGAGCAGTTGGCGATGGATCACCAAACCGGCTTCGATGGTTTTACCCAAGCCTACTTCGTCCGCCAGCAGAACGCGTGGCGCAATGCGGTCGGCGACTTCACGGGCGATGTGCAATTGGTGCGCGATCGGTTGCGCACGTACGCCACCGAGGCCCCAAAGAGCGGACTGCAATTGGCGGCTGGTGTGTTCCAGGGTGTTGTACCGCAGGGAGAACCAGGCCAGCGGGTCGATCTGCCCGGCGAACAAACGGTCGCTGGCCAGACGGAACTGAATGAAGTTCGACAGCTGGGTTTCCGGCAGGGTGACCCCTTCGTTCTGCGCGTTGAGGCCGTGGTAGACCAGCAGGCCATCGACATCGTCGACTTCCTGGACGGTCAGTTTCCAGCCTTCGAAGTGAGTGATCGAGTCACCGGGTGAAAACCGCACGCGGGTGAGGGGCGCATTCCTTAGCGCGTACTGGCGAGTTTCGCCAGTGGCCGGATAGAGCACGGTCAACAAGCGGCCGTCCTGTGCCAGAACGGTGCCTAATCCCAGCTCGGCTTCGCTGTCACTGATCCAGCGTTGCCCCGGTTGATACTGCTGCGCCATGCTGCCTGACTCCCACCTTGAAAAAGCGGGCTATCTTAACGGAATGAGACCTTCAGGGCCAAAGGACTCTCATAAAAACTCGCAGTCTTACGTTAGCCCAACGAAACCATGCCCGCAGGCCAGGGCACCCATTCGTGTCAAACGGGTCACAGTTTGCGACCGATGGCTCAAGTCGCCATCCTCGCGGCCGACAGCCTGCTGACAGGAGACTAATAATCATGCTGCCACCGATGCTCCCCTTGAGTGCCGTGCCGATCACCTCACAGCAGGACCCGATTCGTCAGCACCCGGATATTCCGCCGGTGGTGCCGGTGCAGGAGAGTTCCAACGAAAGCACGATCGACTTGCAACAGCGCGATCCCGAGGAAGCCGCTTTTCAGCTGCGCGAGGAGCAGCGACGCAAGCAGGAGCGCGAGCGTCGCCGTCGCGAGGCCGATGAAGACCCGGAGGAACATCTGGCGATTCCCGGTGACGAACTGAATGCCGACAACACGGTACCGGTGGCGCCGTTGATGGAAGATCAGCCGCGTCAGGGCTTGTGGGTCGATATTCAGATTTGAGGTTGCGGCTGGTCAGCGCGGCCGTCAGACCGCATTATTAGGGCAACCCTGTCAAACGATGCACAGAGCACCATGAGCCAAGACGATAAGCTGATTGATCTCAATTCTGAACGCGCCAAGCGGGTTCACGACCTTAATGAAAAACGTCTGAACGAAGTTCGTCAGGCGTTTGAGCAGGCGATGCCATTGGGTAAAACCAAGAAGAAACCGAAGAACAAGCCGAAAAAGCGTTGAAGTACCCTGCATCTTTTGATGCAGGTCAGTTATTTTCCCTCCTTTACGTCCGGTCTCGGGCGACATTGATCCAGGTCAATTTTCTCATCTGCCTGTTTGGTTAACTTAGCCCTATCGCAACAGAGCAAGTCCTGGAGGCCAGTCATGTTTTTCGACAACGTGGTGTTCGCCGGAGTGCTGACTGTCAGCCTCATGGTTATGTTTTTCGCAGGATTAGGAATTTTTATCTGGAAAGATTCGCACAAGCGCAAATCGTAGTTCTTTCCGGATGTAATGAGCACGCAAGGCATTTTGGGCAACTTCGGTTGCCCTTTTTTTTTCCTGTAATTTAGATCTGGCAATACAAAACCCTTGTAGGAGTGAGCCTGCTCGCGATAGCGGTGTGTCAGTCACGTTAATGCTGGATGTGCCGCCGCCATCGCGAGCAGGCTCACTCCTACAAGGGTTCTCCGTTGAATTTGAAATTGCGCCCACAAAAAAGCCCGACTCAATGGTCGGGCTTTTTCATGATTCAGCGATGGATCAGCTACCCAGTGCCTTTGATGCCAGCCAGAACAGGCCGGCCGACAGGGCCACCGTCGCTGGCAGGGTCAGGACCCAGGCCAGCAGGATGGTTTTCACCGTGCCGCCTTGCAGGCCGCTTTTGTTCGCGACCATGGTACCGGCCACGCCCGAGGACAACACGTGGGTGGTGGACACCGGCAGGCTGAAGATGTTGGCCAGGCCGATCATGCACGCGGTGGTGATCTGCGCCGACATGCCTTGGGCGTAAGTCATGCCTTGCTTGCCGATCTTCTCGCCGATGGTCAGTACCACACGCTTCCAGCCAACCATGGTGCCCAGGCCCAACGCCAGTGCAACCGCCAGAATCACCCAGAACGGGGCGTATTCGGTGGTGGTGGTCAAGTCTTTGCGCAGTTTGTCCAGATCAGCCTTTTCACGGGCATTGAGGGTAGGCAACTTGGCGACTTTTTTTGCCGTGTCATCCAGGCAGAGCAGGTAGCGACGTACTTCGATGCGGCTTTCCGACGACAACGAGTGGTAGTCCGATACACCTTTGAGGGTGCCGAGCAGGGCGGTGATGGTCGGTTCGGTCTGTTGCGGGTTGCAACGGAATTTTTCCGGCAGATCACCCTCTATGCTTTTGCCCAGCGCCAGGTATTCACCCAGGGTGTCGGCGTTGCGCTTGTAGAACTGGCTCAGGTGCAGGGTCGCATCGCGAGTCCGTTCGATCTGGTAAGTCGTGCTGCTCAGGTCGAGTACGAACTGCGCCGGCACGATACCGATCAATACCAGCATGATCAGGCCGATACCTTTCTGGCCATCGTTGGAACCGTGCACGAAGCTCACGGCCATGGCCGAGATCACTAGGACCAGACGGTTCCAGAACGGTGGGTGCTTCTTGTCGTCGAGCTTGCGGCGCTGGTCCGGCGTCTTGTGCATCTTGGACAGTGGACGCCACCATTTAAGGCCGATCAACACCAGTGCTGCGACGAGGAAGCCGGCCATTGGCGAGAACACCAGGGAGGCACCAATATCGATCGCCTTTTGCCAGTTCACGCCATCGGCCAGCGGAATGTCGTTGATCAACGCGTTGGCCAGGCCGACACCGAGGATCGAACCGATCAAGGTGTGGGAGCTGGACGCCGGGATACCGAAGTACCAGGTGCCCAGGTTCCAGGTGATGGCGGCAGCAAGCAGCGAGAACACCATGGCCAGTCCGTGACCGGTGTTCACATTGATCAGCAGTTCTACCGGCAGCAGGTGGACGATGGCGTACGCCACGCCAACACCGCCCAGCAGCACGCCGAGGAAGTTGAACACACCGGAAAAGAACACCGCCAGATGAGGCGGCATGGCTTTGGTGTAGATAACAGTAGCCACCGCGTTTGCGGTGTCATGAAAGCCGTTGATGAACTCGAAGGCGAGGACAAAGGCCAGGGCGAGCAAGAGGCTCACAAGCACCCAAGCATCAAGTCCGCTGAATAAATCGATCATGAAGGTTTTCTGACCCGGTCGTAAGGGGGCGCGATTATGCCAGAAAAGACTGCTAATCAATGCACTTGCTTCTCATCGGTAACATTCTTCAACGAATTAATTTGTGGCGATAGCCTATCTCCCAGCGTTTTACCGGGTTTTGCAACTCATTGAATTCATAGGGAAATGCAGCAGGCGCAAGGGTTTCTCTCGTGAAGTCGAGAGGTTTAAACGCCTGTGGGAAATATCTGAGAAGAGGGTCAGAAAGGAGCCAATTACCTCATCCGATGGGTGAGGTAGCCGCTGCCCGCGTGTAGCGGGCGCGAAAGGCTTCATCAATGCAACCCGCTTTTAACGGGAGCAGACGCAGACCCTTGAAAGGATTTGGACCGAGGCGGTCAAGGCTCTTCGGCTTTGAGTTCCTTTTCCATCTTCTGCAATTCCTGAGTGAACGCCTGATCCTGAACGGTGGCGCGTTTACGCCAGGGTTTACGTTCCGGTTCGGGCTGGGCGGCGTAGGTGGTGACTTCCCCGCCGTAAACTTCCTTGTAACGTTGTTCCTGGCGCTCAAGTTCCGCGCGCAGTTCGTCTTTCGTCACAGTGCTACCTGTATGAGTTGAGATTAATTCTGGTGAAACGCGCTGCATCGAATCTATTGACCACACTCGCGGAAGGGACAATGCCAAAAGCATCGTTTTACGGCATGCGAACAATACTTCCTTGTTGCAGGCGGCCACGGCACCAGAGAAAAACAGCTGACGTAGCATCAGTTACCTGTTTCAGCGAGGACGTTGGCGGAGCATATGAATGAGCGCCAAGCGCTTGCTGCGGGCAGCAACGGTAGAATACCGGGCTGTCCAGTGGTGCAACCAGTACATAAAAATCGGGTTACCACTGAGGTGTATTATAGCGGTCGATTCGAAGAACACTATCATTTGAGAGTTAAAAGTAGTTCTTCGTGTGTGACGGTTTTGTTTCTCACAACTTTCTACGTTAATAAGGTGGCCGATGATGTCACTTTGCAGTGATGTCTTTCTGGTGCCATGAAGTCGATAAGTCAGGCCGAATACATGACTTTTCAAGTCCGTGATCGAACACAATTAAAAGCATCTAGTGGTCAGCGCGAAAATCAGCGGTGAACAGGCTGGGCCGGGTGCAGGGTTGATTGCGATTATCGGTCTTTGGTTCGATAATCGCCCAATCTCGGCGATCCCTGTCTTGTCTGATGAAGCAGGGGCCGCGTGTAATAACTGCTGATCCGCCTCGGAAAGGACCTGTCATGAACGATCAAATGCGCAACTCCTTCACTTCAGTCGCGCCGCCGATTGTCGCCTCACCTGCCAAGCGAATTCAGGCCCTGACCGGCGACCCCGATTTCATGACCTCTCTGGCTCGTGGCCTGGCGGTGGTGCAAGCGTTTCAAGAGCGCAAGCGGCATCTGACCATTGCCCAGATCAGTCATCGCACAGAAATTCCCCGCGCGGCCGTGCGACGTTGCCTGCATACCTTGATCAAACTCGGCTACGCCACCACCGACGGTCGTACCTATTCGCTGCTGCCCAAAGTGCTGACCCTGGGCCATGCCTACGTGTCTTCGACGCCTTTGGCTGTGTCGGCCCAGCCGTACCTGGACCGCATGAGTGAGCAACTTCATGAGGCGTGCAACATGGCCACGCTGGAAGGCGATGACATCTTGTACATCGCCCGTTCGGCAACGACTCAACGGCTGATTTCGGTCGACCTTTCAGTGGGCGGCCGCTTGCCGGCCTATTGCACTTCAATGGGGCGGATTCTTCTCGCCGCGCTGGATGACACCTCGTTGCGCGAATACCTCGATCATGCGGAGCTGCAAGCCAAGACCAGCCGCACCCTGCACACGCCCGAGGCGCTGCTCGAATGCCTGCAAGAAGTGCGGCAACAAGGCTGGTGCATCGTCGATCAGGAACTGGAACAGGGCCTGCGCTCGATTGCCGTGCCGGTGTACGACGCTTCTGGCCAGGTGGTGGCCGCTTTAAATGTCAGCACCCACGCCGGCCGTGTCAGCCGCAATGAGCTGGAACAGCGATTCCTGCCGGGACTGCTCAGCGCCAGCCGCGACCTCAGCGCGCAGCTCTTCGCCTAAGCCCCCGTTCCAAGCCCTCTGTCTAAGCTGTTCGATAAACGCACAGACTTGCGTTTATCGAATTGACGGTCTTTCCCCAGGATCATTACTGTCGCGGCAGCGCCGGCCCAGGCTGGCAAATGTCCGACTGCGTTCTTGTGTGGAATAAAAATAATGAACCAGCCCCAGTCTGCTGTAGGTAACTGCCTCGACGTGCAGTCCTTCATCAATGATCAACCCATTTCGCGCTATCAGTGGCGAGTGGTGATCCTGTGTTTCCTGATTGTCTTCCTTGATGGCCTCGATACGGCGGCCATGGGCTTTATTGCGCCTGCGTTGTCGCAGGATTGGGGCATCGACCGCGCCAGTCTTGGCCCTGTCATGAGTGCTGCGTTGATCGGCATGGTCTTCGGCGCACTGGGTTCTGGCCCGTTGGCGGACCGTTTCGGGCGTAAAGTCGTATTGGTCGGCGCGGTGTTGTTGTTTGGTGCCTTCAGTCTGGCGTCGGCCTACAGCACCAATGTCGATCAATTGCTGGTGCTGCGCTTTCTCACCGGCTTGGGCCTTGGTGCCGGCATGCCGAACGCCACGACATTGCTGTCGGAATACACCCCGGAGCGCAAAAAGTCCCTGCTGGTGACCAGCATGTTCTGCGGCTTCAACCTCGGCATGGCCGGCGGCGGGTTTATCTCGGCCAAGCTGATCCCTGCGTTCGGCTGGCACAGCCTGCTGCTGATCGGCGGGATTCTGCCGCTAATCCTCGCGGTCGTCCTGTTGTTCTGGCTGCCGGAATCGGCACGCTACCTCGTAGTCCGTAACCGTGGCACTGACAAAGTGCGCAAGACGTTAGCCCCCATCGACCCGACCATCGTCGCCCAGGCTTCAAGCTTCAGCGTACCGGAACAGAAAACCGTGAAGGCGCGCAACGTGTTCGCGGTGATCTTCTCAGGCACCTACAGCACCGGCACATTATTGCTGTGGCTCACCTACTTCATGGGCCTGGTGATCGTTTACCTATTGACCAGTTGGCTGCCGACGCTCATGCGTGACAGCGGCGCGAGCATGGAGCAGGCAGCGTTCATTGGTGCACTGTTCCAGTTTGGCGGTGTGCTGAGTGCGGTGGGCGTGGGTTGGGCGATGGACCGGTTCAATCCGCACAAAGTCATCGGCATTTTCTACCTGCTGGCCGGGGTGTTTGCCTACGCGGTGGGGCAGAGCCTGGGCAACATTACGCTGTTGGCGACGTTGGTGCTGGTGGCGGGCATGTGTGTCAACGGTGCGCAATCGGCGATGCCATCGTTGGCGGCGCGTTTTTACCCGACCCAAGGGCGGGCGACTGGCGTGTCGTGGATGCTGGGGATTGGCCGTTTCGGCGCGATTCTCGGTGCGTGGATGGGCGCGACATTGCTAGGGCTGGGCTGGAATTTCGAGCAAGTGCTGACGGCGCTGGTGATTCCGGCGGCGTTGGCGACCACGGCGGTGGTGATCAAGGGCATGGTCAGTCATGCGGATGCGACTTGAGGGGCTGATCCAGGATTTTTGGTGAGCTTGATGACCTCATCGCGAGCAGGCTCGCTCCCACAGGGGAACGCGGTCAACTGTGGGAGTGAGCCTGCTCGCGATGCTTTTGATGTTATCGATAGCGAGACAACAATATGTTCGATAAACGAACACATAGTCGATTATCGGATTGTTTGGTGTTTTTCAGGGGCTTAATCTCTAGGCACTCCGGCGCTGCGCATCGCGCCTTTTTCTTCCACTGTCGGTTCATAACAAAACGGGAGCCTGCCCCATGGCTGAAATCCTTTCGCTGCACGACGCGGTGAAGCAATTCGTAAACGACGGCGATACAGTCGCGCTCGAAGGCTTTACTCACTTGATCCCTACGGCGGCGGGTCATGAAATCATTCGTCAGGGCAAGAAAGACCTGACACTGGTACGCATGACCCCGGACCTGATCTACGACCAGTTGATCGGCGCCGGTTGTGCTCGCAAGTTGATTTTCTCCTGGGGCGGCAACCCGGGTGTGGGATCGCTGCACCGTCTGCGTGATGCCGTCGAAAAGCAGTGGCCGCACGCGCTGGAGATCGAAGAACACAGCCACGCCGACCTGGCCAATGCCTACGTCGCTGGCGCCTCTGGCCTACCGTTCGCGGTGCTGCGGGCCTATGCCGGTTCTGACCTGCCGAAGGTCAATCCTCTGATCAAAACCGTCACCTGCCCGTTTACCGGTGAAGTGTTGGCAGCCGTGCCTTCGGTGCGTCCGGACATCACGGTCATTCACGCGCAGAAAGCCGACCGCAAAGGCAACGTGCTGCTGTGGGGCATTCTCGGTGTGCAGAAAGAAGCCGCACTGGCCGCCAAGCGTTGCATCGTCACCGTCGAAGAAATCGTCGACGACCTCAATGCCCCGATGAACGCTTGCGTACTGCCGACCTGGGCCTTGAGCGCAGTTTGCCATGTACCTGGCGGCGCGCATCCTTCCTACGCTCATGGTTACACCGAGCGTGACAACCGTTTCTACCAAGCCTGGGACCCGATTGCCCGCGACCGTGAAACCTTCACGGCGTGGATCAACGAATACATCCACGGCTGCGCTGACTTCAGCGAGTTCCAGGCCAAGCTGGCCGCTGCTTCGGAGGCCAAGTAATGACCTACACCACCAATGAAATGATGACTGTTGCCGCTGCTCGCCGTTTGAAGAACGGTTCGGTGTGTTTCGTCGGCATCGGCCTGCCGTCGAAAGCGGCCAACCTGGCGCGTCTTACCTCCTCGCCAGATGTGGTCCTGATCTACGAATCGGGTCCGATTGGCGCCAAGCCAAGCGTATTGCCGCTGTCGATTGGTGACGGTGAGCTGGCGGAAACCGCCGACACCGTGGTCCCGACCGGTGAGATTTTCCGCTATTGGTTGCAGGGCGGGCGCATTGATGTCGGCTTCCTCGGCGCTGCGCAAGTCGACCGTTTCGGCAACATCAACACCACCGTGGTCGGCGATTACCATGCGCCGAAAGTTCGTCTGCCGGGTGCTGGTGGCGCGCCGGAGATTGCCGGTTCGGCCAAAAGCGTACTGATCATCCTCAAGCAGTCGGCGCGTTCGTTTGTCGACAAACTCGACTTCATTACATCGGTCGGCCATGGCGAGGGCGGTGATTCACGTAAGCGTCTCGGTCTGCCGGGCGCCGGTCCGGTGGGCATTATTACCGACCTGTGCATCATGGAACCGGAAGCCGGCACCCATGAATTTGTGGTCACCGCGCTGCACCCAGGCGTGACCCGTGAGCAAGTGGTCGCCGCCACCGGTTGGGCGATTCGCTTCGCCGACACGGTTGAAAACACGGCCGAGCCCACTGAGATCGAACTCACTGCTCTCAGGGATCTGGAAGCTCGCACTGCTGCCGCCCACGGCCAAGCACCCGGAGAAGCCTGATGCGTGACGTTTATATCTGCGACGCCATTCGCACCCCCATCGGCCGTTTCGGCGGCGGTATGTCGGCGGTTCGCGCTGACGATCTGGCCGCTGTGCCGCTCAAGGCGCTGATGGAACGCAACCCGTCGGTGGACTGGAACGCGGTGGACGAGGTGTTCTTCGGCTGCGCCAACCAGGCCGGCGAAGACAACCGTAACGTTGCCCGCATGGCGTTGCTGCTGGCCGGGCTGCCGGAAACCATTCCGGGCGTCACGCTCAACCGCCTCTGCGCGTCGGGTATGGATGCCATCGGCACCGCATTCCGCGCGATCGCCAGCGGCGAAATGGAGTTGGCAATTGCCGGCGGTGTCGAGTCGATGTCCCGCGCACCGTTCGTGATGGGCAAAGCCGACGCGGCGTTCTCGCGCAACATGAAACTGGAAGACACCACCATCGGCTGGCGTTTCATCAACCCGTTGATGAAAGCGCAGTACGGCGTGGATGCTATGCCGCAGACCGCCGATAACGTGGCCGACGATTACGAAGTGTCTCGTGAAGATCAGGACGCTTTCGCACTGCGCAGCCAGCAGCGCACAGCCGCCGCGCAAGCCGCAGGATTTTTCGCCGAAGAAATCGTTGAAGTGCGAATTGCCCACAAGAAGGGTGAAACAGTCGTCACGCAGGACGAACATCCGCGCGCCGACACCACACTGGAAATGCTGGCCAAACTCAAACCGGTCAACGGCCCCGACAAAACCGTCACCGCGGGCAATGCTTCGGGCGTGAACGATGGTGCGGCGGCGTTGATTCTGGCGTCTGCTGAAGCGGTGAAAAAACACGGCCTGACCGCCCGCGCCAAAGTGCTGGGTATGGCGAGCGCCGGCGTTGCGCCTCGGGTGATGGGCATCGGCCCGGTCCCGGCGGTGCGCAAACTGACCGAGCGTCTTGGCTTGGCGGTCAGCGATTTCGACGTGATCGAACTCAACGAAGCCTTCGCCAGCCAGGGTTTGGCGGTGCTGCGTGAACTGGGGCTGGCGGACGACGCGGCTCAGGTCAACCCGAACGGTGGCGCCATTGCCTTGGGCCATCCGCTGGGCATGAGCGGTGCGCGCCTGGTGCTGACTGCGCTGCATCATCTGGAAAAAACCGGTGGCAAGAAAGGTCTGGCGACCATGTGCGTCGGTGTGGGTCAGGGTCTGGCCCTGGCGATCGAACGCGTCTGACACGCCGCGTCGACAAATAAGAACAGAGGAAAGCGAAATGACTGACAAGCCTGGTTACCGCCGCCCGCAGGAGGGCACTCAGCCCGACTACCTGCACCCGACGTATCAATCCACCAACCTGCGCTCGCCGTCCAAGCCGTTGGTGTTTTTGCCGCACTCGCTGTCGGAAATCACCGGCCCGACCATCGGCGCCGATCGCGTTAACGAGACGGACAACGACCTGACCGTTCAGCACCAGGGCGAGCCACTGGGTGAACGCATCATCATTCACGGTCGCGTGCTGGATGAAAACGGTCTGCCGGTGCCGGGGATTCTGGTGGAAATCTGGCAGGCCAACGCCGCCGGTCGCTACAACCACGTCCGCGACCTGCATGACGCGCCGCTGGACCCGAACTTCACCGGCACCGGCCGCACCGTGACCGACGCCGATGGCTGGTATCAGTTCCAGACCATCAAGCCCGGCGCCTATCCGTGGGGCAACCACCACAACGCGTGGCGCCCGGCGCACATCCATTTCTCGCTGTTCGGGCCGAGCATTCTGACGCGCCTGGTCACCCAAATGTATTTCCCGGGCGACCCGCTGCTGGCCTACGACCCGATCTACAACTGCGTGCCCGATACCAGCGCCAAAGAGCGTTTGATCGCGACGTTCGATCTGGAAAAAACCATCCCTTCCTATGCCCTCGGTTATCGCTGGGACATCGTCTTGCGCGGCCGCGATGCCACGCCGATGGAGAAATAAGATGACGCTGAACGCGACCACGTCCCACACCGTCGGGCCGTATTACCACATTGGCCTGACCTGGCTGAACCGCGAAGACCTGACCGTGGAGAAAACCCTCGGCGAGCGCGTGGCGATCACCGGGCAAGTCATCGATGGCAACGGCGATGTCGTCAACGACGCGATGCTGGAAGTCTGGCAGGCCAACGCCGCCGGCAAGTACGACCATCCAGAAGATGATCAGGATAAACCGCTGGACCCGAACTTCGAAGGTTTTGGCCGGGTGCCGGTGGATGCCGAAGGGCGCTTTCGTTTCACCACCATCAAGCCGGGTACGGTTGAAGGCCTGAAAGGCTCGACCCAGGCGCCGCACCTGGTGGTGCTGGTGTTTGCGCGCGGGTTGGTCAAGCACTTGCTGACGCGGATTTACTTCGATGGCGAACCGGCCAACGTGGCGGATCCGCTGCTGGAATGTGTACCGGCCGAGCGCCGCAGTACATTGCTGGCGAAGCAGGATGCGTCGGGTGTTTATCAGTGGAATGTGATTTTGCAGGGCACTGACGCGGAGACGGTGTTCTTCGATTACTGAGAACACCGCAAAGCCCTGTAGGAGTGAGCCTGCTCGCGATGGCGGAGTGTCATTCAGCATTGATGGGACAGCATTGCCAACTTGGGAACGGGATTGTTACGAAGTGTGTCTAGACTCTCACTGTCCCCATTGAGTGAAAAATAATGACAACGCCCACGGCTATTACAGCTCACTACACCGGTGAAGAACGCAGCAAGCGGATCTTTGCCATTGTCGGCGCTTCGTCCGGCAACCTCGTGGAATGGTTCGACTTCTACGTCTACGCCTTTTGCGCGATCTATTTTGCACCAGCCTTTTTTCCGTCCGACAACCCTACGGTGCAGTTGGTCAACACCGCTGGCGTATTCGCCGCCGGGTTCCTGATGCGCCCCATTGGTGGCTGGATTTTCGGCCGGCTGGCGGACAAGCACGGGCGCAAGAATTCGATGTTGATCTCGATTCTGATGATGTGCTTCGGTTCGTTGCTCATCGCGTGCCTGCCGACCTACAACAGCATCGGAGTCTGGGCGCCGATCCTGTTGCTGTTCGCGCGTTTGCTTCAAGGTTTATCGGTAGGCGGGGAGTACGGCACTACCGCAACCTATATGAGCGAAGTCGCGCTCAAGGGCCAGCGCGGCTTCTTCGCCTCGTTCCAGTACGTGACGCTGATTGGCGGGCAGTTGCTGGCGGTGTCGCTGGTGGTGGTTCTGCAGCAGTTCCTCAGCGAGGATGAATTGCGTGCCTACGGCTGGCGGATTCCGTTCGTGGTCGGTGCGTGCGCGGCGCTGATTTCGCTGTACCTGCGTCGTTCGCTGAAAGAAACCAGCAGCAAGGAAATGCGCGAAAACAAGGACGCCGGCAGCATCAGCGCGCTGTTCCGCGACCATAAAGCCGCGTTCATTACCGTGCTCGGTTATACCGCCGGTGGCTCGCTGATTTTCTACACCTTCACCACGTACATGCAGAAGTATCTGGTGAACACTGCCGGGATGCAGGCCAAGACCGCCAGTTACATCATGACCGGCGCGCTATTCCTTTATATGTGCATGCAGCCGCTTTTCGGCATGCTCGCCGACAAGATCGGTCGACGTAACTCGATGCTCTGGTTCGGCGCCCTCGGGACATTGTGCACCGTGCCGATTCTGTTGAGCCTGAAAAGTGTCAGCAGTCCGTTCATGGCCTTTGTGCTGATTACTGTGGCGCTGGCGATCGTGAGTTTTTACACCTCGATCAGCGGCCTGGTAAAAGCCGAAATGTTCCCGCCGGAAGTACGCGCACTGGGCGTCGGCCTGGCGTACGCGGTGGCGAACGCGATCTTCGGTGGTTCGGCGGAATACGTTGCCTTGAGCCTGAAAGCCGTGGGCATGGAAAACTCCTTCTACTGGTACGTTACGGTGATGATGGCGGTGGCGTTCCTGTTCAGTTTGCGTCTGCCGAAACAGGCAAAGTATTTGCACCACGACCTTTGATCTTTACGCGCGGGCCTGACGGGCCCGCGCCTCCAGGGACTGTTTATGAACGAGCGACCGGGCAATCAATTGTTCGATGCCTATTTCACTGCGCGCGATATGCGTGAGGTGTTTTGCGATCAAGGCCGCGTACAGGCCATGCTCGATTTCGAAGTCGCGCTGGCCCGGGCCGAGGCGCGTGTCGGGCTGATTCCGCCAACGGCTGTCGCCCCCATTGAAGCCGCGTGTCAGGCCGGGCTTTACGACTTTGCCGCCCTCGGCGAGGCGATTGCCACCGCGGGCAATTCCGCCATTCCATTGGTCAAGGCGTTGGGCAAGCAGATCGCGGCCAGTGATGCCGAAGCCGAACGCTATGTGCATTTGGGCGCGACCAGCCAGGACGTGATGGACACCGGGCTGGTGTTGCAATTGCGCGGGGCGCTGGCGCTGATCGAAAGTGATCTGGCGCAACTGGGCGACACCCTCGCAACTCAAGCCGAACGTCATGTCGCCACACCCTTGGCCGGCCGCACTTGGTTGCAGCATGCAACACCGGTCACCCTCGGCATGAAAATCGCCGGTTGGCTGGGCGCGGTCACTCGCAGCCGTCAACGCTTGCAAGAGCTCAAGCCACGTCTGTTGGTGCTGCAATTCGGCGGCGCCTCCGGAACCCTGGCGGCCCTGGGTGCAAAGGCGATGCCGATTGCTGAAGCATTGGCCGAGGAACTGCAACTGACCTTGCCGGATCAGCCTTGGCACACCCAGCGTGATCGTCTGGTGGAGTTTGGCTCGGTGCTGGGATTGATCGCCGGCAGCCTGGGCAAACTCGGCCGCGACATCAGCCTGTTGATGCAAACCGAGGCGGGCGAAGTCTTCGAACCTTCGGCGCCGGGCAAGGGCGGTTCCTCGACCATGCCGCACAAGCGCAACCCGGTCGGTGCAGCAGTGCTGATCGGTGCGGCGACGCGTGTACCGGGCTTACTCTCGACACTCTTCAGCGCGATGCCGCAGGAACACGAACGCAGCCTCGGTCTATGGCATGCCGAGTGGGAGACCCTGCCAGAGATTTGCTGCCTGGTGTCCGGCAGCCTCAAGCAAGCGTTGCTGGTGGCGCAGGGACTGGAAGTGGACGCGAATCGCATGGCTCGCAACCTTGATTTGACCCAAGGCCTGGTGCTGGCCGAAGCGGTGAGCATCGTGCTCGCCCAACGAGTCGGCCGCGACACCGCGCATCATCTATTGGAACTCTGCTGCAAACGTGCGGTGGCTGAACAGCGTCATCTGCGCGCCGTCCTCGGTGACGAGCCGCAAGTGACCGCCGAGCTTTCTGCTGCTGAACTTGATCGTCTGCTGGACCCCGCCCATTACCTCGGCCAGGCCCATACTTGGGTCGAGCGGGCGGTGGCTGAACATTCTGCGTTGACTGCCTGAAGGAGATTGCTGTGGCTTTTGTACAACTCGCCGAGGGCGAACTGCACTACCAAATTCAAGGGCCGCAACTCGATGGGCCTGAAGATGCACCGGTGTTGGTGCTGTCCAACTCGCTGGGCACCGACCTGCACATGTGGGACGCACAGATTGCAGCGTTCACCGAACACTTCCAGGTGTTGCGTTTCGACACCCGTGGCCACGGCCAATCGCTGGTGACACCGGGCCCGTACAGCATCGAGCAACTGGGCCGCGACGTGTTGGCGCTGCTGGATGCGTTGCACATTGAACGCGCGCATTTCTGTGGTCTGTCGATGGGCGGTTTGATCGGCCAATGGCTGGGGATCAATGCCGGTGATCGATTGAATAAACTGGTGGTGTGCAACACCGCCGCGAAAATCGGCGATCCGTCGATCTGGAACCCGCGCATTGAAACCGTACTGCGCGACGGTCCGGCCGCCATGGTCGCGCTGCGTGATGCTTCGATTGCGCGCTGGTTTACTCCGGACTTTGCCGCCGCCAATCCTTCTGCTGCGAAGCAGATCACTGACATGCTGGCCGCCACTTCGCCTCAAGGCTACGCGGCTAATTGCGCGGCGGTGCGTGATGCCGACTTCCGTGAGCAGTTGTCTTCGATCAAGGCGCCGCTGCTGGTGATCGCCGGCACTGAAGACGCGGTCACGCCGCCGTCTGGCGGACACTTCATTCAAGAACATGTGCCGGGCGCCGAATACGCCGAGTTCTATGCTGCGCACTTGTCCAACGTCCAGGCCAGCGCCGCATTCAGCGAGCGGGTCCTGGCGTTTTTGAACGCTCATTAAGGGGATTGTTGTGGACGAGAAACTACGTTACGACGAGGGCATGAAAGTCCGTCGCGCAGTACTCGGCGACGCTCACGTCGACCGCAGCCTGAACGCGCTGACCGAGTTCAACTCGGAATTTCAGGAGATGATCACCCGCCACGCCTGGGGTGACATCTGGACCCGCCCGGGACTGGCGCGCCACACCCGCAGCCTGATCACCATTTCCATGCTGATCGGCATGAACCGCAACGAAGAACTCAAACTGCACCTGCGCGCCGCCGCCAACAACGGCGTGACCCGTGGCGAGATCAAGGAAGTGATCATGCAGAGCGCGATCTACTGCGGCATCCCGGCAGCGAATGCGACGTTCCACTTGGCGGAGTCGGTTTGGGATGAGTTGGGGGTTGAGTCGCGGGAGTAACACTCCAGTTTTTTTTGGTGTATGTGCTGACGCCATCGCGAGCAGGCTCACTCCCACATTGAAATGCAGTCTAATGTGGGAGTGAGCCTGCTCGCGATGGCAATGCCATGGCTTACACAGTGGCAACTATGAAAACCCGCTTGAACGGAAACAACGTATGCCCATCTCCCTCCTGCGGGTAATGCGCATGCACCCGCATCGTGAAGTGATAGATGAACCTGGCCTGTTCGTCATCCTCCAACCCCTGCATCACCGCCCGCAACGCCGACACCTTGATCCAGTCATAAATTGGCGACTTGCCATCAACGACCTGTAGCTGCTCGGTTTCCCAGATATCCAGCGTGGCGCAGAGCGGCGCCAGCAAACGGTAGTAGTCCTCCAGCGACAACAGCGGCCGCCGCGCCATGCTTTCACGTAGCTGCGGTGTCCCTAGCGGTTGACCGTTGTGGCCGCCGCTGTCGAGGGTGTCGAGCATCAGCTGATACCACACCGCATCGCGCCAATCGGGCATGTGCGCCGCCAGACAGCCGCCCGGGTTCAAGTGCTTGAGCAATCGAGGCAACAGCTGTGGATGATCGTCGATGAAATGCAGCACGGCGGCGGCAAACAGCAGATCGGCGGGTTGTTCGGGTTGCCAGTTTTGTAGGTCGCACTGCTTCCACCGGGCCTTGATCGGCAAACACCTGGCCTCCTGAAGCATTTGCTCCGAACTGTCGATACCCAACAGGTGCGCTCGGGGCCAGCGCTTGGCCAAAACCTGCGTCGCAATGCCTGTGCCGCACCCCAGGTCGTAGATGCGTTTGGGGTTTTTGATATCGACACGGTCGAGCAATTCGTTGACCGGTCGTTGTCGAAGTCGGGAGAATTGCTGATAGGCCTTGGCGTCCCAGTCGGTAGTGCTTACTGAAACCTTAAGCTCTCGTTGCGTGGGCATGAGGTGGTCCTCTCTGTCCATGAGTGGTCAGTGAACGCCACCTAGGCACATGCATCCGATTTTTTTATTTCACGATAGATACCGTTCCATAACCTGATTCGGTGCTCGATAGCGTCAATGGCCGCCCGCAGTGCTTTTTCCCGCACCTGCGGCGTGATGATTGATCGAGACAACATTTTTTGTGCACCTGGTCCGTGGTCGCCACTGTCCACTTCGATGTGTCGATTCAGGTAGAAAGTCAACTTGGGCGCTTGTTGAGCCGTTAGCCCCCAGCGTTCCATTAAGGTCTTGAACATTTCGGGGATCGGGTCTTCGCGGCCAAAAAGAAAGCTGCTGGCCACTTCGGCAGTCGAGGCGTTGCGTGCGGTCTTAATAGTGTGTTTAACAAACGTCTGTACGTAAGCGGGAACGCGGGCTTGGTTTAGTGACTTCCCTAGGGCATAAGAACGGGAGAATTGACTGATAAACGTCTCGATTTTTTCAGTGGGCGCACTGACTTCGCCCATTGCATCGAGGTACAGACGGAAATGACTGGCCGGCTGGCCATCATGGCCAATGTCCGATTCTTCGCCGGTAATGATTTCATTGATGAGGCGTGCGCTATCTTCATTCAGCACCGGCATCCAGGGTAGTTCGACACAGGTGAAGTCGCGTTGCAGGCGCTTGGCCAGGCTCATGAAGTCCCATACTGCAAATACATGGCGACTCATGAATATTCTGACGTGTTCGACCGAACGAATAGCGTCATAAATCGGGTGTTGGGCCAATCGATCCTGATACGGCCTGAGCTCTTTTTCAAACATGGCTTGCGTCCTTGCAGAGAGATTTAAAAGCACTGTGCAGCACAGCGTTAAATGGCATTGCGCGGTTGACGAAGATCTGCAAAAAGTCGTGACCATGCCTTAGGTGACGGCAGCATTAATCCAGTCACTTTTTTATAAGCTCGCCATTCATTTCCAAAAATGGACTCGAGACGTTTGTCCATGTGCCATGTACCCAAATACATATAGATCGTGGTGCCGACCGAAAAAAGCAATGTGTCGTAGGTCATGATCGGGTGGGCCCAGAAAAACAACATCAGAAAAGTATGATGGGGGAAACGTATGTATCGTTTGATGCCTTGTACGTTCATTCGGTAAGGCGCAGGGGCTTTTTGACCTCTTAATTTGGCAATTAATTGGTGAGCACCGAGCCACTGCCAAAATGTGGAGGTATAACGAAAGCAGTAAATAGTGAGGCCCAATAGAGTCACCATTGATAACGCTGCAAAGTGAAACAGCGGGCTGCCAGGAATCAAGACATAGATATAATGCCCAGAGGGTTGCCAGTAAATGATGCCGAGCGCCAGTGTGGCGGCAGAAAACACACACATACCGATGTTCCAACTCCATTCCGGGAAGAATATTTCGTAAAGTTTCATCGCCGGCCGGGTTGTCAGGCAGGAGTGGACGAAGCCATAAGAAAACATAATCAGTGTATCGATCTGCCACCAGCTCATAGTATTTCCTTCCATGGTTGTCATCTGCTAAATGTTGCGTTAGGCAGATATTAGAAATTTGGTGGATGGCCATCTACTGTTAGAACTAACAGGTTTTAAGTCGTTTTAATAATAGAAGGGCGTTAGATTGGTTATAAGATTATCCGGCAACGAAAGCATGTTCGACGATTTTGAATAAGCCACTTCCGATGTGGCTTGGTGTTTTGGATTTTCGTGGTGGGATGCCCTTACAACAAACTGATCGGATAGTTGATGATCACCCGGTTCTCGTCGAACTCATTGGTGCTGAAGCTCTTGCGGATGCTCGCGTTGCGCCATTTGACGTTGAAGCTCTTCAACGGGCCGCTTTGTATGGTGTAGGCCAGTTCCGATTCGCGGCCCCATTCCGTGCCGTCGGTGATGGTGCCGGTATGCACGTTATCGCCGCTGATGTAGCGGTTCATCAGCGTCAAGCCGGGAACGCCCAGGGCGACGAAATTGTAGTCGTGGCGCACCTGCCAGGATTTTTCCTGGGCGTTGTCGTAGCTGGAGTTGTAGCTGTCGTTGGCCAGGGTACCGCCGCTGGTGCCGTTGACGCGCATCCATTGATCGTCACCGGTGAGTTTTTGCAGGCCGACGTAGAAG
>NZ_JBFUIH010000012.1:0-153879 GCF_056401975.1 Pseudomonas sp. P4_C8
TTTCAAAGTTTCCTTTGTAACTTCAACCACTTGCGCTTTCGATCTCTCGTCAGCGGGAGGCGAATTCTACAGCGTTACACGCTGCTGTCAACACCTCTTTTTCAACTCCTTTCGGGCTTCGATGAACTGAAGCCGCTTGCTGCCGAAAACTGCGTAACTCTTTGTTTACCAAGGAGTTTTCCGTTTCGACTGCGCCGGAAGTGGGGCGAATTATAGACATCCAGAATCTGCCGTCAAGCACTGATTTGGATTTTCTATCAGCTAATTCAAAATCACAGCTATATATAGACGTGCTCGCCACGAATGCGCACTATATTGCTCAAATGCAATGAGCAATACTCTTGCTTCCCACCTCGGACGATGCCTCTCAATGAATGATCAGCCTCGCAGTCTTGCCTCGACCCTGTTCTCGGTAGGCCTGCTACTAATAGCCATGGCGTCGATCCAGTCCGGAGCGTCTTTGGCTAAAAGCATGTTCCCTGTTATTGGTGCTCAAGGAACCACCACCCTACGCCTGATTGTCGCCAGTGTGATCATGCTGCTTCTGCTGCGCCCATGGCGGGCTAAGCTCACTGCAAAATCCCTACGCACCGTGATCATTTACGGTATGGCACTGGGCGGCATGAACCTCCTCTTCTATATGTCTTTACGCACCGTCCCGTTGGGCATTGCCGTAGCCCTGGAGTTCACCGGGCCGTTGGCGGTGGCAATCTATGCCTCGCGCCGCGCGATCGACTTTTTGTGGATAGCACTGGCCGTTGCAGGATTGCTGCTGCTGGTTCCAACAGGAGCCACATCTGCGGGGATTGACCTGACAGGTGCAAGTTATGCTTTAGGCGCCGGCGTCTGCTGGGCACTGTATATTCTATTCGGCCAGAGGGCTGGCGCCGACAATGGCGTACAAACAGCCGCATTGGGCGTGATGATTGCCGCATTGTTCGTGGCCCCTATCGGCATCGTCCATGCTGGCGCTGCGCTGTTGAGTCCGGCGCTGATCCCCGTGGCCATCGGTGTTGCCATTCTGTCCACCGCCCTGCCCTACACGCTCGAAATGGTAGCGCTCACCCGCATGCCAGCCCGCACATTCGGCACATTAATGAGCATTGAACCTGCGTTCGGCGCATTGTCAGGCCTGTTGTTCCTCAATGAATACCTATCACTGTCACAGTGGATGGCCATCTTGTGCATCATTCTCGCTTCCGTGGGCGCAACCATGACCATGGGCAGTGCTGCCAAGCCAGCGGCTGCGGCAGATTGATACAGGGTTTTACGCGGGTCTGGTAATTACCGTTCAATTAGGCCATGTTTAGACCCGTAACCTAGTGTCAGGCAAGGATTTTTCAGAGCAGGGATATCACGAAGCTTTAAGCGAGTGCGAATGCAGCGAGACCCGGGCACAAGATCCGGGAACGCTATAAGGACAGCAATGAAACGAATTTTGATATTGGTCGCCGTACTTGCAATTGCGGGATGTGCGGCGACCTCGAAAACACAAGTCAAACACGGCAAAAAAGGGCTGCATATCAACTGTTCAGGACTCACATCTTCGTGGGACAAGTGCTACACCAGCGCCGCCAACTCGTGCGCACCCAAGGGGTACAAGGTTCTCGCCAAGTCGGGGGACGCGGTGGAAGAACCTGGAGACTATCCGTTCGGGCTCAATCCTGCCGGCTACACCAGCCGCAGCATGATCGTCATTTGCAAATAGTTTGATTCCGTCCGGCAATCTGGCGGCCAATCTCATCGTAGCTGGACTTCAACACATTACGCTGGATGTCTGGCGTCGCCAGCATCCGGGCGACAACCAAAGCACCGATACATTGCGACAGAATGGCCCAAGCCAGGCTGTCGCTCTCTAGAATGCGCGCCCAATTCTCCTGTAGCTGACAAATCCAGCGTTCCGCCTGTTGGCGAACCAGCACATCCGAACGAGCGATCTCTGCGCCTAACGCTGGCAATGCGCATCCGGACTCTGGATGCTCGACATGCGCCATGCTCAGGTAATGCTTAAGGCAACGCTCAAGCTTTTCACCCCCCTGGTCGGCGCCTAATCGTTCCACGCTTTGACATAACTCACGTTCGACGATTGAAGCGAACAGTTCGTCCTTCGACGAAAAATGACTATAGAAAGCCCCGCCGCTCAAGCCAATCGCCTTCATCAAACCGTCGACACCAACCGTAGAAAAACCTGACTTCTTGGCTGACACCGCGCTGCTTTCCAGCAGCTTCTCTTTGGTTTCCAACTTGTGACTGGCCGAGTAGCGCATTGCCCTTTCCCCAGGATTGATCTTCTTGACGCCTGCCGAATCGTAGCATAACGTTCGTTTAGTTAACGATCGTTTAGCAAAGGGATTAACCGATGAATAACAAGAAGGTCGTACTGGTTGTCGGCGCAGGTGATGCTACCGGCGGCGCCATTGCCAAACGTTTTGCACAGGAAGGCTACGTCGCCTGCGTCACCCGACGTAGCGCAGACAAACTTCAGCCGCTGGTCGACGCCATCAAAGCCAACGGCGGTGACGCCCACGGTTTTGCCTGCGATGCGCGCAAGGAAGAAGAGGTGATTGCATTAGTCGAACAGATCGAAAGCGAGATCGGGCCTATCGAAGCGTTTGTCTTCAACATTGGAGCCAATGTGCCCTGCAGCATTCTTGAAGAAACGGCCCGCAAGTATTTCAAGATTTGGGAAATGGCCTGTTTTTCAGGTTTTCTTAATGCTCGTGAAGTTGCCAAGCGCATGGCCAAGCGTCAACGGGGCACTATCCTTTTCACCGGGGCTACAGCTGGCATGCGCGGTGCCGCAGGATTTGCAGCGTTCGCCGGCGCCAAGCACGGAATTCGTGCGTTGGCCCAAAGCATGGCGCGTGAACTCGGCCCCATGAACATTCACGTTGCACACGTCGTCGTCGACGGGGCTATCGATACCGACTTCATCCGCGAGAGTTTCCCGGAGAAATACGCGACCAAAGATGAAGACGGCATCCTCAATCCCGAGCACATCGCCGAGAACTATTGGTACCTGCACAGCCAGCCACGGGACGCCTGGACTTTCGAACTGGATTTACGGCCCTGGAGCGAACGCTGGTAAGCCCCCTACAACAATAAACAGAGCGCACCGACCATGAGCAAAACCGTGGAGTTCTTTTTCGACCTCGGCAGCCCGGCCACCTACCTGGCCTATACCCAGCTACCAAAAATCTGTGAGCAAACCGGCAGCCAACTGATTTACACGCCAATGCTGCTGGGTGGCGTCTTCAAAGCCACCGGCAACGCTTCGCCGGCGATGATCCCGGCCAAAGGCCGTTACATGTTTCAAGACCTCGACCGCTATGCAAAACGCTATGGCGTGCCACTGAAATTCAATCCACATTTCCCCATCAACACCCTGATGCTCATGCGCGCCGTGACCGGGATTCAGTTGCGTCACCCCGAGCGCTTCCTTGCGTTTATCGACTGCCTGTTCACAGCTCTCTGGGTCGAAGGTCGCAGCCTTGATGACCCCGCCACCGTCGCCGCCGTGTTGACACAAAACGGTTTTGACCCCAATGAAGTACTGGCCTTGACTGCCGATGAGGAAGTCAAAGCCGCACTCAAGGACAATACCGAGAAAGCGGTACAGCGCGGTGTATTCGGGGCGCCGAGCATGTTCGTCGACAATCAGCTGTTCTTCGGCCAGGATCGGTTGGAGTTCGTTGTTGAAGCCCTGAGTTAAATCTCGACTACTAACCGCCCCTGCGAAGATCCCGAAACGAGCAACTCATGAGCGGCCTCGGCAGTTTCCAGCGTGAACTGCCGAGGATTGAGCAACGGTTTCAACTGACCTGCTTCAATCAACCGCGTCGCGTCCTGAAGAATCTGGCCATGATGCTCACGCCCTTTACCGGTCAACAGCGGCAACAGCGTAAACACCCCGGAATAAGTCGCCCCACGAAACGACAGCGGCGCAAGGCTGTGCTGCCCCCAGCCCAGACAGCTCACTACATGCCCTTCATAAACCCGAACTGCCTTGAATGAATCATCCAACACCCCACCGCCCACTGTGTCATAGACGACATCGAAGCCCTCCCCCGAAGTAAACTCAGCTACATAGTCCTCCACCGAAGACGCGCGATAATCGATAAACGTTGCACCGAAGCTTTCAATAATCCCCTTATGACCCGCTGAACCCGTGGCAAACACTTCAGCACCGCAAGACCGGGCAATTTGCACAGCCACGTGCCCGACGCCACCCGCGCCACCGTGAATCAGCACCTTCTGACCGGCTCGTACCCGAGCCCTATCAACCAGTCCTTCCCACGCAGTGATCAATACCAATGGCAACCCTGCGGCCTCGCGCATGCTCAGATTTTTCGGTTTGTGCGCCAGAAGCCGCGAATCAACCACCGCGAACTCCGCAAGAGAGCCCTGCGCACCGCCGATTCCGGTCGCCATCGCGTAGACCTCATCACCCGGCAGCCACTCGCTGACGCCCTCTCCCAACGCCTCAACGGTCCCCGCGAGATCCATGCCCAACACGGCCGGTAGTGGCTGACGTGCATGAGCCGCCTCTCCCGAACGAATCTTCGCATCCAACGGGTTCACCCCGCTGGCCTTGATCCTCACCAACACTTGACCCGCCCTCAGCACCGGCCGCGGCAGGGAAACCAAGCGTAAAGGTCCATTGGCCGAGTCAACAATCAGAGCGCGCATTTCAAGTGAGTCAGACATTTCGCCAAATTCCGTCAGAAGTGAGTGTGGGATTAATCTTCGTCCAGTTCACTCATACCGATAAGACGCTATATAGCTATAGTAATCATGCCCATATGGCATCAATGAGAGACTTCGTGGACACACTCAACGCAATGGCCACCTTCGTCCGGGTCGTCGAACGTGGCAGCTTCTCGGCCGTTGCCCGGGAGATGCAGACCAGCCAGCCGACTATCAGCAAACTATTAAGGGCGCTGGAAACCAGACTGGGCGCAAAGCTGATTAGCCGCAGCACTCGACAACTGTCACTGACCGATGAAGGTCAGCGCTACTACAACGAATGCCGGCAAATCCTGGCCGCCGTGGACGCAGCAGAACAGCGTTTTCGATCGGGACGCGAATCCGTGGCCGGCAACCTGAAAATCGGTTCATCCGTGAGTTTCGGGCGCTTGCAGATTGCACCGCGACTCCCTGAGTTCCTCAAAGCGTACCCTCAGGTTCAGATCGATCTGCAACTCAGCGATCAAAATCAGGACCTGGTCAGTGAAGGGCTCGACGTGACGTTCAGAATCGGTGAGTTGACCGACAGTGGCCTGCTCGCGCGCCGCATCGGTACCACCCACCGGATCACCGTTGCGGCACCGGACTACCTCAAGCAACACGGCCTGCCGCAAACCCCGGAAGAACTCGACGCGCACAATTGCCTGCAATTCAATTTGCTCAACAGTCAGAACCTATGGAATTACGAAAGAGGCAACCAACGCCACGAAGTGCGCATCAGGGGTAATGTGCAAAGCAACAACTCCGAGGCGATTCGCGAGATGGTGCTGGGGGGATTGGGGATTGCGCTGTCGCCGGTGTGGCTTTTCAGCGAGGATCTGAAAGYCGGCCGAGTGCAGGCCATTTTGCAAGACTACACGGCTCAGTCTCTGCCGATTCATGCGGTGTCCCCGGCGAATCGTCGCCAATCCGCCAGGGTCAGAGCTTTTGTCGACTACATGAGTCAGGCGCTCGAACAAGCGCCTGAACTCCAACCCGTCAAATAGCCGCGGTGCGGGTATTCAACCACTCAAGGGCCGCGCCATCGAGCAACGGGCTCAAGCGCTCGCGCACTTCGGCATGGTAGGCGTTGAACCACTGTTTCTCTTCCAGCGTCAGCAGCGACGGCTCCAGACAGCGGGTGTCGATCGGGCACAGCGTCAGGGTTTCGAACTTGAGGAACTCACCAAATTCGCTGGTGCCCGCCTCACGGTTCAGCGCCAGGTTCTCGATCCGCACCCCCCAACGCCCCGGCCGGTAAGTGCCTGGCTCGATGGAGGTGATCATGCCCGGTTGCATCGCAGTCTGCGGAGTAGCAGCGGCCTGATAGGCGATGACCTGCGGACCTTCGTGAACGTTGAGGAAGTAGCCAACGCCATGGCCGGTACCGTGACCGTAGTCGACGCCTTCAGCCCAGATCGGCGCGCGCGCGATGGCATCGAGCAACGGCGACAAAATCCCCCGAGGGAATTGCGCACGGGACAGTGCGATCACGCCTTTGAGGACGCGTGTGCAGTCGCGTTTCTGTTCATCCGTCGGTGTACCCACCGGCACCATCCGCGTGATGTCGGTGGTGCCACCCAGGTACTGACCGCCGGAGTCGATCAGTAACAGACCGTCCCCTTCGATCACCGCATGCTCTTCTTCGGTCGCATGGTAGTGCGGCATCGCGCCATTGGCGTTGAACGCGGCAATGGTGTTAAAGCTCAGCGATACGTAGCCAGGACGTCGGGTACGCGCGGCGGTCAGGTGTTCGTCGATGGTCAGCTCGGTGATGCGCTCACGACCCAGGGCCGAGTCCAGCCAAGTGAAGAATTCGCACAGCGCAACGCCGTCCTGCTCCATGGCCTGACGAATGTGCTCGGCATCGGCCAGGCTTTTCTGCGACTTGGCCAGCGTAGTCGGATTCAGGCCTTCGACCAGTTTTACGCCGCTGCCCAGGTTGTCCAGCAAACCGGCGGTGACGCGCGCCGGATCGACCAGCAGACTCGCGCCGCTCGGCACGGCGCTTAAGGCGGCGGCCACTTCACTGTAATCGCGCAGGGTTACGCCGTCTTGTTCAAGCACCGCACGCAGTTCAGCATCAACTTTGCTCAGGGCCACGAACAGGGTGGCCTGGTCCTGACTGATCAAGGCGAAGGACACGAACACCGGGTTGAACGACACATCGCCGCCGCGCAGATTGAACAGCCAGGCGATGTCATCCAGGGTGGCGACAAAATGCCAGTCAGCGCCACGGTCTTTCAAAACCTCGCGCAGCTTCGCGAGTTTTTCACCACGGCTGACCGTCGCCTGTGGTGGCAAATGTTGATAGATCGGCTCATTCGGCAGTGTCGGGCGGCCGCTCCAGACTTCGCTCAACAGATCGATGTCGGTACGCAGGCGTGCGCCGCGTTCTTCGAGTTTGCCACCCAGCGTACGCGCCGAGGCCACGGCCATCACCGCACCATCCACCGCGACGACGCCCCCTTCAGGGGTTTGCTCGGCCAGCCAGTCCAGCGGGCCGGGTTGACCCGGTTGCAGCTTGACCAACTCGATGCCGCTGCCCTTGAGTTCCTTGGTCGCTTGCTCCCAATAACGGCTGTCGGCCCAGACGCCGGCAAAATCCGGCGTCACGATCAGTGTGCCGACCGAGCCATGGAAGCCCGATAACCACTGACGCCCCTGCCAGTAGCCTGGCAAGTATTCCGACAGGTGCGGATCGGCCGACGGCACCAGCAAGGCATGAATGCCTTCGCGGCTCATCAGTTCGCGGGTTTGCGCCAGGCGCTGGGGCACCGATCCATTGATCGAAGGCTGCGTACTCATCGTGTCTCCTGCTAATCACTTTAGCTTTATTGTTGAGTGCCGATCTGAGTCGGCGCTTTAAGGCGCTACTGCCAGAATGCCGGGGCGCTGGCGCAGGCCGCTTTGATCAGGTGCACCGCTTGGTCGATGTCTTGCTCGGTGGTGAACCGGCCGAGACTCAAACGAATAGTACGACTCGCCGAGCGGGCGTCATGCCCCAGGGCCAGCAGCACATGGGATGGAACATTGCTGGCGGAGTTACAGGCCGACGTCGCAGAAAAGGCGATCGAATGGCTCAACGCCGCAGAATTGAACTCACCTTCGCTGAAGGTCAGGCTCAAGGTATGAGGAATGCGTTGGGTCGGGCTGCCATTGAGGCGAACGCCGGGAAGGCTGAGCAATGGCTCCAGCAAACGTTCACGCAAGCGCACGATCGTGGCTTTCTCTTCATCGAACGAAGCAGCGGCCAATGCGAAGGCCACGCCCATGGCTGCAATCTGATGAGTCGCCAGGGTGCCGGAACGCAATCCACCCTCGTGACCACCGCCGTGAATCTGTGCCTGCAAGCGTTGCTGCGCACGCGGACCGACGTACAGCGCACCAATGCCTTTGGGGCCGTAGATCTTGTGCGCGGAGAACGACATCAGGTCCACCGGCAAGCGGGCCAGATCGATGGCCACTTTGCCGGCACCTTGAGCGGCGTCGACATGGAACAACGCATCGCGTGCCCGCACGACTTCGCCGATGGCGGCGATATCGTTGACCGTGCCCAGTTCGTTGTTGACCAGCATCAGCGACACCAGAAAGGTGTCGTCGCGCATCGCTTCGCTGACCGCTTGCGCCGTGATCAAACCATCGGCGTCAGGCACCAGATACGTCACCGCAACACCGGCGTCCTGCAATTGTTTCGCCGTGTCGAGAATCGCCTTGTGTTCGATCTGGCTGGTAATGATGTGCCCACCGCCGACACCGCGCGCCTGGGCCACGCCTTTGAGCGCGAGGTTGTTGGATTCAGTGGCGCCGGAGGTCCAGACGATCTGCGCAGCCTGTGCGCCGACCAGTTCGGCGACCTGCTGCCGGGCGTGCTCGACCGACTGTCGGGCCTGCTGGCCAAAGGCATGGGAGCTGGACGCCGGGTTGCCGAAATTGCCGGTAAAACCCAGACACTCGACCATGACCTTGATGACCCGCTCATCCACCGGTGTGGTGGCGGCGTAATCGAAATACAACGGACGTTTATTCATAAAAGACTCGCAGAGCGTGTTCCGGGATCAGGAAGCTCGTAACGGAAACGTCAAAGCGCAGCCTTGTGAGCTGCGCCGATATCTCAGTACGTTAGAAATACCTGATCGGAGGCCGTTAAAGAAGAACAACTTCATTTAAAAGTGCGTAGGAACGCTCCTGAAGTCGAGCTTAACAGGCATCGGGCAAGCGGTTGAAGCAATGCGTCAGCTAATGCTTTCAAGAAATAACGGATACAGCGAAGCCACCAACAGCGCCGCCATGCCCCAATTGAACACACGCAACCAGCGACGATCCTTCAACACATTGCGTAACAGCGTGCCGCAGCCGGCCCAGACACTGACGCTAGGCAAGTTGATCAACGCGAACACCGCCGCAATCACGAGCACGTTAGTGAAGTAGCCCTGCATCGGCGTATAGGTGCTGATGGCACCGATGGCCATGATCCACGCCTTGGGATTGACCCATTGAAACGCCGCTGCGCCCAGGTAGCTGATGGGCTTGCTATCGCCCTTCTCGCTTTCGGAGACCGGACCTGAATGGGCAATTTTCCACGCCAGGTACAGCAAATACGCCGCGCCGACATAGCGCAGCACGGTGTAGAGCATGGGATAGGTTTTAAACACAGCACCGAGGCCGAACCCGACAGCGACCACCAAGACAAAGAAACCACAGGTGATACCCAACATGTGCGGGATGGTGCGGTTAAAGCCGAAGTTCACACCCGATGCTAGCAACATGGTGTTGTTGGGGCCGGGAGTGATCGAGGTAACGAGCGCAAACAGGGCGAAGCCCATCAGCAGATCGAGTGAGAGCGTCATGTGCGGCAGTCCATTAGGGTCAGTCGGGTGTTAAGACCCTATCGCACGCCTTGCGGGAAACCCACGGACAGTTACGTAAAACTTCGAGCGGTACAGTTTTCGCTCAGCTTGGACGACCGTGAAGCTGTACAGCACGTTCGGCGTTCATCTCGCCTTGTTTATCGAAACCAAACGATTTTTGCGGTTGACCGAGCAATGCCGCTTTCTTCGCGTGGTACTCCTCGAAGGACAGGCCACGACGGTTCAACTCCTCAAGCGCCAATTCCCTGGATTCTTCGGCGGTGTAGGGCCGTAGTTCCGGTGAAACATGGCTGGCACATCCGGCAAGAACGGCCATCGCTAGCAGCAAGGAAGTGGCGATTAGAGGTTTCATTTTTGGCGTCCTGCAACTGGGTTCGGGGGAATGAACACAGGCTACTCGCGCTACTTCACGGGCAGAAATCAACGCTCTCAATAGTGGCTATCGACTTTGGTAAACACTCTCCCGTTGCATCCACATATATTCCCAAACGATCTATAAATATTTACTTAATGTCTTTTGCGGAATATAAAACAGCCTTTATAACAACCCCATCGCTTCACGAACTGTTGCCTGAACAACTGTTTGCCGGGCAACAGTCATCCAGCAAACAGCTCTGAAAACAGCACAGCGCCCACCGACAAACATGCTCAAAGCCCCATAAACACGGGCCCGAAGGATTGGTACAGCACTTGCTCTAGCCAAGGACTACTCACTGCCCCCTGAGCAACTGTTGAAAAAGGAACTGATCATGTCCCATGCACTGAAAGTCGTTGCCCTCTCCGGCGGAACCTGGCGTCCGTCTCGCACCTTGGTGCTGACTCAGGCGCTTCTGAGCGAACTGTCGGCACAATTGCCAATCGAGAGCAGGCTGATCGAACTCGGCGACATCGCCCGCCCCTTGGGTGCGGCACTCTCGCGACAGGAGTTGAGCGCCGAGATTGAAGCCGAGCTGCAAGCGATCGAGAACGCCGACCTGCTGATCGTCGCCGCGCCGGTTTATCGCGGTTCCTATCCGGGATTGCTCAAGCACCTGTTCGATCTGATTGACCTCAATGCCCTGATCGACACGCCGGTGTTGCTTGCCGCCACCGGTGGCAGCGAACGTCACGCGCTGGTCCTCGATCATCAGTTGCGCCCGCTGCTCAGTTTCTTCCAGGCCCTGACGTTGCCGATYGGTGTCTACGCCACCGAAGCCGATTTCTCCAACTACCAAATAACCAGTGAGCCCTTGAAGGCCCGCATCCGTCTTGCTGCAGAACGCGCCGCGCAGTTGTTCGGCGTGCACCCCAAAAATTTGCTGAAAATCGCTTAAGGAATTCTTCATGGATGTTTTCTGGTTCCTGCCGACCCACGGTGACGGCCATTACCTGGGCACTACTCAGGGCGCACGCCCGGTAACGCTCAACTACCTGAAACAAGTGGCCCAGGCCGCGGACAGCCTTGGCTTTCACGGCGTGCTGATTCCCACCGGGCGTTCTTGCGAGGACTCGTGGGTGATTGCTTCGGCATTGGTGCCACTGACCGAACGCCTGCGCTATCTGGTGGCCATCCGTCCGGGGATCATCTCGCCGACGGTCTCGGCGCGCATGGCGGCCACGCTGGATCGTTTGTCCAATGGCCGTTTGCTCATCAACGTGGTGACCGGCGGTGACCCGGACGAAAACCGAGGCGACGGTATTTTTCTCGATCACAGCGAGCGCTACGAAGTCACCGACGAGTTTCTGCAGATCTGGCGCCGGGTGTTGCAAGGCGAAGCGGTGGATTTCGAAGGCAAACACCTTCAAGTGCAGAACGCCAAGGCGCTATATCCGCCTGTGCAAAAACCCTATCCGCCGCTGTATTTCGGCGGCTCGTCCGAAGCAGCCCATGAACTGGCTGCCGAACAGGTCGATGTCTACCTGACCTGGGGCGAACCACCGGCCGCCGTGGCGCAAAAGCTTGCCGATGTACGTGAGCGCGCGGCGCGAAACGGTCGCACGGTGAAGTTCGGTATTCGTTTGCACGTGATCGTGCGTGAGACCGCCGACGAGGCCTGGAAAGCTGCCGACAAACTCATCGAGCACATCAGCGACGAAACCATCGCGGCGGCGCAGAAGTCGTTTTCGCGCTTCGACTCCGAAGGTCAGCGACGCATGGCGGCGCTGCATGACGGACGTCGGGACAACCTGGAAATTGCCCCCAATCTCTGGGCCGGTGTCGGTCTGGTGCGTGGCGGGGCCGGGACCGCATTGGTGGGCGATCCACAGCAAGTGGCTGCGCGGATCAAGGAGTACGCGGACCTGGGGATCGAGAGTTTCATCTTTTCCGGTTATCCGCACCTTGAAGAGGCTTATCGCTTTGCCGAGTTGGTGTTTCCGCTGTTGCCGGAGCCCTACGCGAGTCTGGCCGGGCGCGGCGTTACCAACCTCACCGGGCCGTTTGGCGAAATGATTGCCAATGATGTGCTGCCCGCCAAAGCCACGGCCTGACGAACAACCCTTGTGGGAGCGAGCCTGCTCGCGAAGGCGTCCAGACAGTCGACATTGATGTTGAATGTTCCGCCCCCTTCGCGAGCAGGCTCGCTCCCACAGGGGATTTGTGTCGATTTTATGAGGAGCCCCCGCGTGACCGCCAAGCCACACAGCACTCTGTTATCCCCTTTGCAAACCGCCCGCCAACTGGCCGCCGGGTTTGCCCTGACCGCCGTCGAGCGCGACGAGCGCGGCGGTACGCCCAAGGTTGAACGTGACGCCTTGCGCCACAGCGGGCTGCTGGGCTTAAGCATTCCCGTTCAGTACGGCGGCCTCGGCGCCAGCTGGACTGAAACCCTGACCATCGTGCGTGAATTCGCCAAGGTCGACAGCTCGATTGCGCATATCTTCGGCTTTCATCACTTGATGCTCGCCACCGTGCGTCTGTTCGCCAAACCTGAACAATGGCAGCCCTGGTTCGAACAGACTGCGCGCAAGAACTGGTTCTGGGGCAACGCCCTCAACCCGCTGGACACCCGCACGGTAGTGAAAAACCTCGGTGGCTGGCGTGAGTTTTCCGGCAAGAAAAGCTTCTGCTCCGGCGCCAGCGATTCGCAGATGCTGATCGCCTCCGCCGTCGATGAAAGCGCCGGCGGCAAGCTGTTGATCGCCGCGATTCCCAGCGGTCGCAGTGGCATCACCTTGCACAACGACTGGAACAACATGGGCCAGCGCCAGACCGACAGCGGCAGCGCCACGTTCGAACGGGTGCGGGTCGAAGAGTCGGAATTGCTGCTCGATCCAGGCCCGTTGAGCACACCATTTGCTTGCCTGCGGCCGTTGATTGCGCAATTGACGTTCACCCACATGTTCCTCGGCATCGCCGAAGGCGCCTTCGAAGAAGCGCGGCAGTACACGCTCACCGAAACCCGGCCATGGCACAAATCCACTGTTCAGGATGTGCGTCAGGACCCTTATTTACTCGGCCATTACGGCGAATTCTGGGTCGCTCTCGAAGGCGTTCGATTGCTGGTGGAACGCGCCGCCGAACTGCTCGACAAGGCTTGGGCGAAAGGCCCGAATCTCAGCGCCGAAGAACGTGGGCATCTGGCCACGGCCATCGCGACCGCGAAGGTCGCCGCCACGCGCAACGGCCTGGATCTGTGTAGCCGGCTGTTCGAAGTGACCGGCGCGCGCTCGACTCACGCCTCCCTGCGACTGGACCGCCACTGGCGGAACTTGCGCACGCAAACCCTGCACGACCCGGTGGATTACAAACTCCATGAACTGGGTGACTGGGCGCTGAACCAGGCCCTGCCGATTCCGACTTTCTATTCATAGCCTTCTCTTCATGGAGCGATTCCCATGCAACTGCTGACCTTACCGCCCTCGCCCGCGCTGGCCACTTCGATCCGCGCCACGGCGCAGGTATTCGAGGACCCGAAATCCCAGGCCTTGCTCGCCCATCTGCAACAAGTCGCGCCCAGTGAAGCCAGCGTGCTGATCATCGGCGAAACCGGCACCGGCAAGGAGTTGGTGGCGCGGCACATCCACAACCTCAGCGGCAGGCGCAATCGGCCGTTCGTAGCAGTGAACTGCGGCGCGTTCTCCGAATCGCTGGTCGAGGCTGAACTGTTCGGCCACGAAAAAGGCGCCTTCACCGGCGCGTTGAGCGCCAAGGCCGGCTGGTTTGAGGAAGCCGATGGCGGCACGCTGTTCCTCGATGAAATCGGTGATCTGCCGATGGCGATTCAGGTCAAGTTACTGCGCGTGTTGCAGGAGCGAGAAGTGGTCCGGCTCGGCTCGCGCAAGAGCATTCCCATCGACGTGCGCGTACTGGCCGCGACCAATGTGCAATTGGAAAAAGCCATCAACGCCGGGCATTTTCGCGAAGACCTTTATTACCGTCTCGACGTGGTCAGCCTAGAGCTGAACCCCTTACGCGAGCGTCCCGGCGACATCCTGCCACTGACCCGTCATTTCGTCGAAACCTACAGTCAGCGCCTGGGTTACGGCAGCATCACCATTAGCAAAGACGCCGAACTGAAACTGCGCAGCTACAGTTGGCCGGGCAACATCCGCGAACTGGAAAACGTCATTCACCACACGCTGCTGATCTGCCGTAACGGCGTAATCGAACGCGATGACCTGCGCCTGTCCAACATGCGCATCGAGCGCCAGGACGATTACCACGCCAACATCGACGATTCACCGGAAGCCCTACTGGATCGAGCCTTTCAGAAACTCTTCGCAGAACAGGCCGGTGCGCTGCATGAAAAAGTCGAAGACGCATTGTTGCGCGCGGCCTATCGCTTCTGCCATTACAACCAGGTCCATACCGCCGCCCTGTTGGGCCTGAGCCGTAACGTGACCCGCACGCGGCTGATCAAAATCGGCGAGCTGGCCGTGAACAAGCGCCGGGTGATGGAAAATGTTCAGGGCGAGCGCGTGATGCAGTTGTCGATTTAGCCTATCGGCGGGAGCGTAGCTGCTGGAATCAAATGCAGATCAGAAATAGCGGTACGACCTTCGCGAGCAGGCTCGCTCCCACAGGTACAGCGGTGACCTTGTGGGAGCGAGCCTGCTCGCGAAAGCGTACTGACAACCAATGAAGTTTTAGAACCCCGGCGCGATCTGCCCCTTATAGCGGGTCAAGATGAACTGCCGAACCTCATCCGAATTCAACGCCTTGGCCAGTTTCTGCAAACCGGGATCATTGATGTTGTCCGGTCGCGCCACCAAAAACTCGATGTACAGGCTCTTGCCCTTCTCGACGATCAATGCGCTGTTGGTGTCGATCCCCGCTTCCAGGGCGTAGTTGGCGAAGACAAACGCCAGGTCGACCTGACTCACCGAGCGCGCCAGTAACGCACCTTCCAGTTCACGAATTTTCAGGTGTTTGGGGTTGTCGATGATGTCCCGTTGAGTCGCCAGGGTGTTGCTCGGGTCCTTGAGTTTGATCAGTCCGGCTTCGTGCAACAGCACCAGCGCGCGGCCGGTGTTCACCGGGTCGTTGGGGATCGACACGGTGGCGCCGTCTTTCAGCTCGGCGATGTTTTTGATCTTGGTCGAGTAGGCTCCAAACGGTTCAATGTGCACGCCGACTACCGGTATCAGGTCGGTGTGGCGGGTTTTGTTGTAGTCCTCGAGGAACGGCCGGTACTGGTAATAGTTGGCGTCGAGGTTCTTCAACGCCAACTGCTGATTGGGCTGGATAAAGTCGGTGAAGACTTTGATGTCCAGGTCCACGCCTTCCTTGGCCAGGGTCGGTTTGACGAATTCGAGGATTTCCGCGTGCGGCACCGGGGTCGCGCCGACGATGAGTTTTTCGTTGGCGTGAACGCTCAACGACACTAAGGCAGCCAGAATGGCCAGGGTCTTTTTCATGTGGTGCTCCTAGGCAGATTGAATGGCCGTCGTAAGGTGGACGTGAGGCCTGATGGTGTTCTTTTGAATAAAAAACGGGATCGAATTTTTATCGTCGGCTGTAACGCGCCACCAGCCGGTCGCCGGTCATTTGCAGGGCCTGAACCAGGATCAGCAACAGCACCACCGTGACCACCATGACGTCCGTCTGAAAACGCTGGTAGCCGTAGCGGATCGCCAGGTCGCCCAGTCCGCCGCCGCCGATCACACCGGCCATCGCCGTGTAATCGACCAGCACAATCGCGGTCACCGTGACCGCCGCCAACAACCCTCCCCGCGCCTCGGGCAACAAGGTGTGGCGGATGATCTGCCACGTATTCGCGCCCATGGCCTGGGTCGCTTCCACGACCCCGCGATCCACTTCGCGCAACGCGGTTTCCACCAGCCGCGCGAAGAACGGCGTACAGCCAACCACCAGCGGTGGAATGGTCCCCGGCACGCCAAGCGAGGTGCCGACCAGCAGCGTGGTCAGGGGAATCAGCACGATCAGCAAAATGATGAACGGCAGCGAGCGCAGCATGTTCACGATCACCGACAGCACGCGGTAAACGCCGACCGCCTCATGCAACTGGCGCTTGCCGGTGAGGAACAACACCACGCCCAGCGGCAGCCCCAGCAGCACGGTAAACCCCAGTGCAGCGCCGAGCATGCTCAGCGTGTCGAGACAGGCCTGGGCGATGTCGGCCCAATAGATATGTTTCAGCAACTCGGCCATGGATCACGACCAGTCGTGGCGTGGCGGTTTCACGCCGTTGAGCAGCCAGTTGCCGATAACGTGGTATTTCCAGCGCACCGGGTCGTGCAGCGTATGAACCCGGGCGTTGCGCCAGTGGCGGTCGAAGTTGTGCTTCCTCAGGGTTGAGCGGGTGCCGCCGAGTTCGAACAGTTTGTTACTGGCTTCGATCGCAATTTCAGTGGTCAGCACTTTGGCCTTGGCCACTGCGAGGGAGGCTTGGGCGACATTGTCTTCATCGGGTGCCGGACGCGCCGCATCCAGCGCTCGTCCTGCCCGTTCCAGCAAGGCTTCGGCGGCTTCCAGGCGAATCTCCAGGCCACCAATCTGGATGATGGTCAGCGGATCTTCACTGGCCTTTTCCACGCCGGCATCGATCCACGGCCGAGCGAATTGCTGGACGAAGACGATGGTGTCGCGCAGCGCCGCACGGGCGATGCCGGCGTCGATGGCCGCAGTGGTCAATTGCGCGAAGGGGCCGGCCAGCGTTGGCGTTTCATAGGAACGGTAAGTCGGGAACAGATTGAACGCCGAGACGTGCAAGTCCTCGGCGAGCACGGTGCCACTGGACGTGGTGCGCTGGCCGATGCTGTCCCAGTCGTCGACGATCACCAGCCCTTGGGTCCCGCGCTCAACGAATGCCAATTGGCCCTTTTGTTCCTCATCCAGCGCCAACACCGCGAGCCAGTGGGCGTAGAGCGAACCGGTGCAGTAACCCTTGCGCCCGTTGATCACATGGCCGTCGCCATAGCGGCGAATCGTCGCCTGGATGTCCTGCACATTTTTGCCGCCGGTTTCTGACAAGGCATTGGCAAAGCGATGGCCTTGCAGTGCCAGTTCGAAGAAGTGTGCCTGTTGTTCGGGCGTGCCTTGCAGGCGGATGTCTTCGAGCAGGCAATAGTGGTTTTGCGGGATCTGCCCCAACGACGGATCGGCGGCCGAGATGATCGCGATGACCTGCGCCAGCACGGCGTAAGACACCTGCGCCCCCCCAAGTTCTCGAGGCACGCTAATGCCCCATAACCCACTGTTGGAATACAGATCGACGATCTCGGCGGGCACCTGGCGCGTGCGGTCGCGTTCGGCGTCCTGCTCCAGCAATACAGCAGCGACACGCTCGGCAACGCGCAAGGCTTCGGCTTCGTCGGCAATTCGGGCGGCCGGTGGGTTGATCGGATAAACGGCAGATTCAGGCATGTGAGGTTCCGGGCAGCAGTGTTTAGCAGAGCCATTGCAGCTTCTGTGCCGAGGTCCAGCGCTAATGTTTTCGGGCAGTTGAAGGGAGTTTTTCAGGTTCTGGCATGACGCAGCAGAGCAATTTGTTGCTGCGCTGTTGTTGGCTGAACAGCGTTGCAGCTCGTCGGGCGTTCGGTAGCCAACAAAACGCTGACCTATATTTATCCGGCCGGAAATCGGCACAGGACACCTATTCACCCACAACAACAAACAGGGAGATTCATCATGAGCGTCAAACCCATTCCAGAGGGTTATCACAGCATCACCCCGTATCTGGGCATTCAAAAAGCGGCTGAAGCGATCGAGTTCTACAAGAAGGCCTTTGGCGCCATCGAAGTCATGCGCCTGGCCATGCCGGACGGCGGTATCGGGCATGCCGAACTGAGGATCGGCGACTGCCCGATCATGCTCGGCACGCCGTGTGATCAGGGGCCGTTGAGCAATCCTGACAAGTCACCGTCGGTGGGCCTGCATCTGTATGTGACGGATGTGGACAAGTCTTATAAACAAGCGATTGCGGCGGGCGGCACGATAGTGTCCGAGGTCAAGGATCAGTTTTACGGTGATCGTTCCGGAACGTTGAAGGATCCGTATGGGCACTTGTGGTTTCTGGCCACGCGCAAGGAGGATTTGACTCAAGCGCAGATTGAGCAGCGGGCCATGGAGATGTTTCAGCAGGGTTGACATCTTTGTCGCCTGATCGGGCCTCATCGCGAGCAGGCTCACTCCTACAGGGGATCTATGCCACACCAAAGATCCATTGTGGGAGCGAGCCTGCTCGCGAAGGGGCCATCCCCAACACCGCAAATCCCCTCCTGTAACAACTACCCGCCAATAAGAAACATTTACTTTCATCTCCCCCTTCGGGATTTCCGATCCTCATCCGTCTTATAGAGATGCAGTCGGCGTGCGCACGCACAGCCATCGCCGGCCTTTTCATGGACCTCAACGCTGGGAAGCCCGCAGCAGAGGCCCTCTCATCGATACAAGACCTTCAATCATGTCGAAGAAATCCCGCTCAAAACTCTGGTTTCTGGTCCATAGCTGGCTGGCGTTACCGATCTGGTTTTTCGTGCTGATTGTCTGCGTTACCGGCACGCTGGCGGTGATCAGTCAGGAAATCGTCTGGCTGGCCAACCCGCAAATGCGCGCCAGCCAGCCATCGGACGATGCGCCGCTGCTCAGCTATGACCAGATCATCGCGGCGATCAAACAGGCCGAACCCGATACGCTGGTCGAGTCCATCAGCCGCCCCGACGAATCCCACTTCGCCCTCGACGTTAGCGTCAGCTACCCCGACGGTCGCTCGGTGACGGTGTACGTCAACCCGTACAGCGGCGTCATTCAGGGCACCGCCCCGGCCTTCGATTTCAAGGCCTTTACCCGCGCGCTGCACGGCTGGTGGCTGGTGCCGTTCACCAACGGTTACAGCTGGGGCTGGTATTTGGTGTCCTTCCTGAGCCTGCCGTTGCTGGCCTCGTTGGTCACCGGACTGGTGGTCTACAAAAAATTCTGGAAAGGCTTCTTCCGACCGACCCTGCGCATTCGTCACGGCGCACGGATTTTCTGGGGCGACTTTCATCGCCTCAGTGGCATCTGGTCGATCTGGTTCATTGCGGTGATTTCCATCACCAGCACCTGGTTCCTGATACAGGCGTTCATGTTCGATAACCAGGTCTCGATTTCCACCGCGCCGGTGGCACAGGTGGTTCCGCGTGAAAGTGTGCCGGTGACCACCGATGGCTCACCAGCACCGACGATCAGCCTCGAAACCGCGATTGCCCAGGCCAAGGAACGCATTCCCGGCCTGGAAGACAGCTTCGTCAGCCTGCCCGCCAATGCCTACAGCTACCTCTCGGTAGGCGGGCGCAGTTGGTATCCGCTGATGTACCAGACCGCCGACATCAACCCGTACACCGGTGACGTTGCCGCCACGCGCCTGCTGTCGGACCGCTCCGGCCTGGAGCTGGTGACCGAGTCCATGCGTCCATTGCACACCGGTGATTTCGGCGGGATCTGGATCAAGCTGATCTGGTTCTTCTTCGGATTGATCCTGAGCATGATGGTCCTCAGCGGCTTGCTGATCTGGACCAAACGCACCGCCCTCGCCACGGCCAATGCCCTCAAACGCAGCCATAAACAGCCACGGGTGCAAGCCACCACGGAGGTCAGCCAATGAGCCCGCGCGCCAAACAAACACCGGGCTCGACACTGCGCCGCTTCTGGCTCAAATGGCGCTTCCACCTCAACGTGCTGCTGTTGTTGGTGCCGCTGGGGTTCATGCCCAAGTACTTCGCTGATGCGGCGCTGTTTCGCGGCGACACCGGGCTGGGTGAGCGAGAAATCGGAGAGGTTCAGGTCGGTCCGTGGAGCCTGCGTCTGGCCGAGCTGCGCAATGAGGCACCCACGCTCGACGGGCCGGCCGGCCACATGAAGAGCTTCACCGCCGCGCTGTGCGAGCGCTGTCGTGAACAGGTCAAGGCAACTTACCTGCGCATCGGTAAACCGCGCAGCCTGCGTGCCGCCGGGGTGATTTTCTTCGGCACGCCGCACCGCATGGGCGCCATGGTGCCGATCCCGGAAAAGACCAAGGCTGACGCTGAACTGTGGATCACCATGGAAGGCTGGGATGGCGCGATGCACCAAGCCTCCCTGCCCCTGAGTCAGGCATCGCCTGCCACCCTCGCGTGGCTGAACCAACAAGGAGGCAAACCATGATCAACGTTTTTCGCCCGCTCCACTCCTTATTGCTGCTGCTCTGCGCCGGCTTCAGCGCCAGCACGCTGGCGCACAACCCGATGTGCGAGTGCAAAGCCATCGATGCCGAACAGATCAAATGCACCGGCGGATTCTCCGACGGCAGCGGTGCGCCGGGCGTGACCCTGGACGTGATCGGTTACGACGAAACCATTCTGGTGCCGGGCAAGCTCGGCGCCGATTCCACACTGATTTTCAAGAAACCCGGCGCTGAGTTTTACGTGCTGTTCGACGCAGGCCCCGGCCACGTTGTCGAGATCGACCAAGCGGACATCGAAACTCCATGAGTACGCCAACCACTCAAATCGTCCGCCCGGCCGGTGCCGGCCATGAAACCCTTTATGTGCTGCTGTTGTGCCTGATGATTCTCGCGGTGGCCGGCTCAGTGGTCGCCTGGCGCCACGAGTCTCAAGCAGTGAGCAACGTGGGCAGCCATCAACTGGATGCCCGCCGCGACTTGAGCGCCTCCGAGCAAGGTATCTACGCCGACCTGCGGGTGACGCTGGACGAGATTCACCTGCTGCGCCAGGAACAGCAAACCCTGCCAACTCCTGCAACCCTCGCCGATGAAGGTTTTGCACCGTTCGCCCAGGACGCCAGCTCCGTCAGACGTGGCGCCCATAAATGGCAATTGCTCGACGCCAAGGCGTACTTCGGCCAGAGCCAGACGCCCGCTGTAGCCGGTTCTTTTTTGATGCGCCTTACCGCTGGCGACGAGGCACCGGACATCTGGCTCAACCGCGCCGCCGACCTCAAAGCCCCGACTGATCTGGCGGACGCTGCACTCGAAAGCGCCGGCTGGCAGCAGATCGTCGCGCAATTCGATGCCGGCGTGACCCGCCAGCACCCGCACTGAACCCTCGCCTTCACCCGAGAGAAGAACGCTTTCCCATGCCTATTTCATCTTTCTTGCGCCCGCTGTTGGTCGGTTTGTTGGCCTGCCTGCTGACCCCACTGGCCCATGCCGACGAAGCCAAGCGCTTGCGCATCGGCATCACCCTGCACCCTTATTACAGCTACGTGGCCAACATCGTCGGCGACAAGGCCGACGTCGTGCCACTGATTCCCGCCGGTTTCAATCCGCACGCCTACGAACCTCGTGCCGAGGACATTAAACGCATCAGCGGGCTGGATGTGATCGTGCTCAATGGCGTCGGCCATGACGACTTCGCCGACCGTATGATCGCCGCCAGCGAAACGCCGAACATCCTGGTGATCGAAGCCAACGAAAACGTGCCGTTGCTCGCCGCCACCGGGGTTGCCGCACGCGGTGCCGGCAAGGTGGTGAACCCGCATACGTTCCTGTCGATCAGCGCCTCGATTGCCCAGGTCAACAACATTGCCCGGGAGCTGAGCAAGCTCGACCCGGTCAATGCCAAAACCTACACCCAGAACGCCCGCGCCTACGGCAAGCGTCTGCGTCAGATGCGCGCCGACGCCCTGGCGAAGCTGACTCAGGCGCCAAACGCCGAACTGCGAGTGGCCACGGTTCACGCGGCTTACGATTACCTGCTGCGAGAGTTCGGCCTCGAAGTCACCGCCGTGGTCGAACCGGCCCACGGCATCGAACCGAGCCCGAGCCAGCTGAAAAAAACCATCGACCAACTGCGCGAGCTGGACGTGAAAGTGATTTTTTCAGAGATGGATTTCCCCTCCACCTATGTCGACACCATCCAGCGTGAATCCGGGGTGAAACTGTATCCGCTGTCACACATTTCCTACGGCGAATACACCGCCGACAAGTACGAAAAAGAAATGACCGGCAATCTCAACACCGTGGTCCGGGCGATACAGGAGTCGGGCCAATGACCGCCAAAGAAACACTCAGCGAATCCCCTGTGGGAGCGAGCCTGCTCGCGAAGGCGTCCAGTCAGTCAACATCATCGTTAAATGACACACCGCATTCGCGAGCAGGCTCGCTCCCACAAGTATCGGGGCCGACGCTGGATTTCGCCGACGTCAGCCTGACCCTCGGCCGCACAACGATCCTCGACAACGTCACTTTTCAGGTCCAGCCCGGCAGCGTGCATGCGCTGGTCGGCCCCAACGGTGGCGGCAAAAGTTCGCTGATCAAAACCTTGCTGGGGCAAATGCCGCATCAGGGTCGCCTGAGCCTGCAGTGGCCGGGCGATCCCGGAACCATCGGCTACGTGCCGCAAGCGCTGGAGTTTGATCGCGGTTTGCCAATGACCGTCGACGATTTCATGGCCGCCATGTGTCAGCGCCGTCCGGCATTTCTCGGTTTGAGCAAGCACTACGCCGCCGCGATAGGCGAAGCGCTGGAACGGGTCGGCATGCAGGACAAACGCAAACGGCGTATAGGTGCGCTGTCCGGCGGCGAGCGTCAACGGGTGTTGCTGGCTCAAGGGCTGATCCCGGCACCGCAACTGCTGGTACTCGACGAACCAATGTCGGCGCTGGATGAAGCCGGTATTCAAGTGTTTGAACGGCTGCTCGGCGACTGGCGCCGCAGCGGCATCACGGTGCTGTGGATCGAGCACGATCTGGAAGCCGTGGGACGTCTGGCGGATCGGGTCACCGGGCTCAATCGCCGGGTGTTGTTCGATGCCACGCCGAAACAGGCACTGACCCCGGAACGCTTGCTGACCCTGTTCTCCACTCATCCACGGAGCGCTGCCTGATGAGTTATGAAGCCTTTCGTTTGATGATTCAGGGTTGGGCGACTTCGGGTTACCTGCCCGAGGCGCTGGCCTATGGTTTTGTGGTCAACGCGTTGCTCGCCGGCTTGTTGATCGGCCCGGTACTGGGCGGGTTGGGCACGTTGGTGGTGGTCAAGCGCTTCGCGTTTTTCTCCGAAGCGGTGGGTCACGCGGCACTGACCGGCGTGGCCATCGGCATTCTGCTCGGCGAACCCTACACCGGGCCTTACGGCAGCCTGTTCGGTTACTGCCTGCTGTTCGGCATTTTGCTCAACTACCTGCGCAACCGCACCGGCCTGGCGCCGGATACATTGATCGGTGTGTTCCTGTCGGTGTCGCTGGCATTGGGCGCGAGCCTGCTGCTGATTCTGGCGGGCAAGATCAACGTGCATATTCTGGAAAACGTGTTGTTCGGTTCGGTGTTGACCGTCAACGGCAATGACTTGGCGGTATTGGCCATTGTCGGTTCGCTGGTCATGGCGCTGGCCTTGCCGCTGTACAACCGCATTGTGCTGGCCAGTTTCAACCCGCAACTGGCGGCGGTGCGTGGGGTGGCGGTGAAGACCCTGGATTATCTGTTTGTGATTCTGGTGACGCTGATCACCGTGGCGGCGGTGAAAGTCATCGGTGCGATTCTGGTCGGCGCGCTTTTGGTGATACCAGCGGCAGCCGCGCGGTTGCTCAGTCAGTCACTGAAAGGCTTTTTCTGGTGCTCGGTGCTGATCGCCACGGTCAGCACGCTTTGCGGGATTCTGGCGCCGATTGTCTTTGATCTGCCGATTCCGTCCGGTGCCGCGATCATTCTGGTGGCCGGTATCGCCTTCGCCCTGTCCGCAATCGCGCGCGGTGTCGTCCCCAGCCTGAAAGGGAATCTCGGATAAATGTCTTTTTCTCTGCGTCAACTGACCCTGGCCGTTGCCCTGTGTGGGCTGGTCAACACTTCCTTTGCGGCAGACAACGCCAAACCGCTGCGAGTGCTGGCGTCCTTGCCGATCACTTACGGGCTGGGCGAAGTCTTGCTCAAAGGCACCGACGTCAACCTCGAACGTGCCGCACCGGCGAACCTGCCCGGCAGCCGTCAAACCGCCTACTTCACCGGCCGTGGTGCCCCGGCGCTGGCCAAACTGGCGACCGACGCCGATGCCGTGATCGGCCTGCGTTCGCTGTGGCCGGATGATCCGCTGTACCCGATCTCCCGTCGCAGTAACATTCGCATTATAGAGGTCGACGCCGCCCGCCCGGTGGACGGAGCCCTGCCTGGCATCGCCGTGCAGCCGGATAACAAGGTCGACGGGTTGAACAGTCAGCCGTGGTTCTCCAGCAACAACATGGGGCGGATGGCCGATGTGATGGCCGCTGATCTGGTGCGCTTGGCGCCGGAGGCCAAACCCAAAATCGAGGCCAACCTCGCTGCATTGAAGCAACGACTACTCAAGTTCAGCGCTGACAGCGAAGCGCGACTGGCCAGTGCTGACAACCTCAGTGTGATGAGCCTCAGCGATCACTTTGGCTATTTGATTGGCGGGCTCAATCTGGAGCTGATCGGGATCGACGCGCGCCCGGATGCCGAATGGACGCCCGACGCGCTCAAGCAATTGGGCGCGATGTTGAAGGAGAACGATGTAGCGGTGGTGTTGCATCATCGGCAGCCTTCGGACGCCGTGAAAGCGGTGATTGCCGAGGCAGGTAGCCGGTTGGTGGTGTTGAGTGTGGATGCGGCGGATCCGGTGGAGGAGCTGGAAGGGAATGTGGATTTGGTGATCAAGGGGTTGAGCGGAGCGTAAATCCATTGGACCGCGTTATCGTTCTTCGCTGGCAAGCCAGCTCCTACAGGGGATTTGTGCCACATCCTGAATCCGATGTGGGAGCTGGCTTGCCAGCGAAGGCGACCTGATAGGCAACACAAAGTCTGGACACGAAAAAGCCCGCTGGCCTTCTCGGTCCAGCGGGCTTCTTTTTGCGCGGTCAATCAGTGAGCCAATGTCGCCTGCTCTTCCATCTTGCGACGCAAACTCAGTGGACGCATGTCCGTCCAGGTCTCTTCGATGTATGCCAGGCATTCCTTTTTCAAACCGCTCTTGCCCACCGTGTGCCAGCCGGCCGGTACGGCTTTGTAATCAGGCCAGATCGAGTATTGCTCTTCGTGGTTGACCACGACCTGAAAGAGGATGTCCTCGCGGTCGAATACTGAAGTCATGTATTTCTCCATCGCTGTAGGGTGGGCTGCGCGGCGTGCGCAGCCGTTATGTAGAAAGAACGTTCAGGGGACTAAAAAATTTAGAGAATGGCGGTGGCGGCCGCCATGGCCCGGCCGAAAATCTCGGCCACTTGATCGATTTCCGTAGCAGTGATCACCAGCGGCGGCAGGAACCGCACCACGCCGCCGTGACGCCCGCCCAGCTCAAGAATCAACCCGCGCATGAGGCATTCGCGCTGCACCAGCGGCGCCAGACGCGCAAATATCGGTGGATGGCCCTGAGCGTCCGGCGCGCCGGTCGGGTCGACCAGTTCAACGCCAAGCATCAAGCCGCGCCCCCGGATGTCGCCCAATTGCGGGAAGTCCCGCTGCAGGATGCGCAGGTGTTCGCTCAAGCGTTCGCCCATGGCAGTTGCGTGTTCACACACCTTGTGTTCGACCAGATAACGCATCACCGCGGAACCTGCGGCCATGGCCATCTGATTGCCACGGAAGGTCCCGGCATGCGCGCCCGGCAGCCAAGTGTCGAGCCAGTCGCGGTAAACCACCACCGCCAGCGGCAAGCTGCCACCGATGGCTTTGGACATCACCACCACGTCCGGGATGATGCCGGCGTGCTCGAAGGCGAACATCTTGCCGGTGCGGGCAAACCCGCTCTGGATTTCATCGACGATCAGCGCCACGCCAGCCTTTTCGGTGATACGACGCACGCCACGCAGCCAGTCCAGATCAGCCGGGATCACCCCGCCTTCGCCCTGCACCACTTCAACAATCACAGCGGCAGGCAATTGCACGCCGGCCTCAGGGTCATTCAGCAGGTTTTCCAGATAACTGAGGTTGACCTTCACGCCTTGCGCACCACCAAGGCCGAACGGGCAGCGGTAATCGTAGGGGTACGGCATGAACTGCACGCCGCCGCTGAGCAAGGCGCCCAGCGGCTTTTTCGGCCCCAGGCTGCCCATCAGGCTCAATGCGCCCTGGCTCATGCCGTGATAACCGCCCTGGAACGACAACACGGTGCTGCGTCCGGTGGCGGTGCGCACCAGTTTCAGCGCGGCTTCCACCGCGTCGGTGCCGGTGGGGCCACAGAACTGGATCTTCGCCTCGGCAGCCAAGGCTGCCGGCAGCAAGCCAAACAGGTCCTGCACAAATTGGTCTTTGACCGGCGTGGTCAGGTCGAGGGTGTGCAGCGGCAGTTCATCGCTCAACACTTGCTGGATCGCTTCGATCACCACCGGGTGGTTATGCCCTAGCGCCAGCGTGCCGGCACCGGCCAGGCAATCGATGAAATGGCGACCTTCGACGTCTTCCACATAAATGCCCTTGGCGCGTTTCAGTGCCAGGGGAATGCGCCGCGGGTAGCTGCGGGCATTGGATTCCTGCTGGTTTTGACGGGCCAGCAGCGGCGATTCGTTGAATTGATAAAGCGACTCGGCAGGCGCCGGGACAATCCGGGCCGGCTGATCTTCGATAAGGCTGGTAGCGACTGACATCTCTCGACCCCTCAATAAGGTTTCCTGTTCTGGAAACGCATCAGGGGCTCAAGGATTTACACTTTCGACAACGCTTTGTGCATGGGAAAGGCATGAAGCCCCGCCACTGCATAGCTCCTACAGGTGCGGGTCAGAGGGTTTGCAATGGCATGGTCAGCTCAACCCGCAACCCGTCTGGCTGACTGTCAAAACGCAACGTGCAGCCGCAACGCTGGACAATCGCCTGAACAATCGCCAGTCCCAACCCGCAACCGGTGCTCTGGCCATTGCGCCAGAAGCGTTGGGTCAGGTTTTGCAAATCTTCTTCGGCAATCCCCGGCCCATGGTCGCGCACCAGAAAACGCGCACGATTGCCGGTGGTTTCCAGGCTCAATTCCACGGCCCCATCGCCCGGCGTGTGGCGCAGGGCGTTGTCGAGCAGGTTGCGTAATGCTGCAATCGACAACACGGCGGGCATTTGCACCGGCGCATTGGAGAATTTGCTCGGCATTTGCAGTTTGATTCGCTGTCGATCCCCGCTGGCGGCGTCCTGAATTGCCAGTTTCGCCACTTGCTCAGCGCTGCACTGTACGCCGTCATCGAACGACAGGCTGCCCTCGACCCGCGCCAGCAACAGCAGTTGTTCAAGGGTCCGGTGCATACGGTCGGCGCCCTCTTCGGCCCGGGCCAGGGACTGATCCCGTGCCGTGCCATCGGTCATTCGCGCCACTTGCAGGTGGGTCTTGATCGCGGTCAGCGGGCTGCGCAGTTCGTGCGCCGCATCACCGGTCAGACGCCGCTCACGCTCGATGGTCTTGCCGATCCGCTGGAGCAGCTGGTTCTGGGTGTCCAGCAACGGTTGCAGCTCGCTGGGCAGCGGCTGGATCTGCAACGGTTCGAGGGAATCGGCGCTGCGCCGCATCAGCGCATCGCGCATTCGGTTGAGTGGTGCCAAGCCTTGGCCGATGCCCAGCCACAGCAGGCACAGGCAACCGAGCAACGCCACGCCGACCGGCACCGACGCCGCCAGCAGGATCGACATGTTCAGCGCCTCGCGCTCGATTTGCCGGTCGGCGGTGGTGATGCGTAGATCGCCCCGCGCCAGCGTAAAGCTGCGCCATGGCGCGCCGTCGATCATCTGATCGTGGAAGCCCATTTTCTCGGCTTCCAGTTTTTGCTCGGGGTCACTGTGACTGCGGGCGAGAATTTCCCCACGCAACGAACTGACCTGACAGGCCATGCCGCCGGGAATGTTCAATTGCTCCGCGCTGAAATGCGTGCCCTCGCCTTTGCTCGGCAGTGCCGGCAATTGCTCCAGCAATCCGGCGACCATCCGCGCTGACGCCACCAGCCGCTGGTCGAGGGAAAACATCATTTGATTACGCAGGTCGCTGAGCATCCAGGCCGCCGCCAGAGCCCAGATCAAGGCAAAAGCGGCGCCCAGGGTCAGGCTCAGGCGCAAACGCAGGCTCATCACTTTGAGTGTTCTCCGCCATCAGCAGGGCCCAGGCGATAGCCCAGGCCGCGCACGGTTTCGACGATGCCGTTACCGAGTTTACGCCGCAGGTGATGGATGTGAACGTTGAGGGCGTTGCTTTCCAGTTCGTCGTTGAAACCGTAGACGCTGTCCTTGAGTTGTTCGGTGGAGAGCACGCGACCGCGGTTATGCAGCAACGCCTGCAACAACGCCTGCTCACGCCGCGACAGGTCCACCGGTTGTCCACCGAGCAGGGTTTCGCGGCTGCTTGGGTCGTACGTCAGGGCACCATGTTCGATCAGGTTGACGCTGCGCCCGGCTACCCGGCGCAGCAACGTGTGCAGGCGTGCGGCAAGCTCACGCAGATCGAACGGTTTGAGCAGGTAATCATCCGCGCCGGCTTGCAAGCCATCGACGCGATCCGTCACGGAATCGCGCGCGGTGAGAATCAACACCGGAATCTCCAGACCGTTGTGACGCAGCTGCTGCAACAGCTTCAGGCCGTCCTCGTCGGGAAGACCGAGGTCGAGCACCATGACGTCAAATTCAGCGACCTTAAGCATCGCTCGTGCCGACGACGCGGTCGCGACGTGCTCCACCGTCAGGCCCTGTGCGGTAAGCCCGGCAACAATGCCGCTGGCAATCAGCTCATCGTCTTCACAAACCAGTACGTGCATGGGCGCTCCATGAGCAAAAACGCGAGTCAAACAGGTGAGGATTAAGGCGCAATTATGGCAAGCGTAACGACTGACGAACAGTATTGATTTCTAATATCGACTTCCTTGAAAGTATTTTTAATATCGTTTAGTTGCAAAGCGAAACAAACAACTTGAAAAAAATACACTAACAAATACTCGTTAAACGATAAGCTTCATCCCGCAGCAAACCCTCAACAACCAAAATTTTAAACATCGAAGACTTTCCATTTAGAAAATCAAAAAGTCTTCCACCCATTGAAAGGAATCAGCATATGCCAACTTTAAAAAACTTCGTCACAGTCGACTGGCGCTCCGGAGCAGACGCAATCCACTTCTTTTTTAAAGACACCAATCAATACTCTCGATTTAACACCGGTGATAATGAGATCCCGAAAGGATATCCTCGCGAAATAACGATAGACCGATGGGATAGCTTTCACAGTTACGCAAAAAAACTGCGCTTTGGCTTCACCACGACCGACATGCCCGGTGAAATCACAGGATTCGACTCGGACGTTTCGTGGTTGTTCTTTTATGAAGACGATATGCCTGCCGTCTGCAAATATGATCAGGATACCGACAAAGTCAGTTATACAAAATTTGTAAAAGATACCGTATGGGCGCCATTACTTCCTTACTTCGATCGTATCGTCGCAGGGACATGGCTGGACTTGACCGGCAAGTCGTTCGTATTTAAATTCATCATGAGCGACGGAAACCACTTTATCTTTGATTACAAAAAGAGCCTTCTAAACTACCCAGCGATCTCCCCCACCTCCTGGAATGGCCTGAATCGTTTCAACAATCGAGTTATTACAGGTGTACAAAAAGACCGAACCTTTGCCGACAACTACTTTTATATCTTTTTGACTGACAACCAATACCTCATCTATAACCTGCAACTTAACAGCGTGCAGTCCGGTCCGCACGCGGTCAATGATGTGAATTGGCCGGGATTGCTAAGCGGCTGAGAATCCGCCGGCGTGCGGTTAATCATCGGTTAATCGCCGCCTCCCATTGTGCACCTCACCTGCACAGGGATAAGGCTCACCCATGCGTCGTCTGTTTCTATTTTTTGTCCTCTTGATCTCGGGTCTGGCCCAGGCAGGGACCAATCCGTTCGATACCAAACCTGAATTTTTGCCGGTGGAAAAGGCGTTCGTGTTTACCTCTGAACGCCTTGAATCCGGTGAAACACAGCTCTATTGGCAGATTACCGACGGTTATTACCTTTATCAGAAGCGCCTGAAATTCGATGGATTGCCTGCTGAACAGCATCCCGCCTTGCCAGAAGGCGAAGCACACAGCGACGAGTTTTTCGGCGAACAACAGGTTTACCGCCAGGGCCTGGAACTGAAGATCCCGGCGGGTGCGACCGGTCAGATAAAGGTGGGTTTCCAGGGCTGCGCCGATGCCGGCTTGTGCTACCCGCCGCAAACGCAGGTGGTGGATTTGGGCGGCGACGTCACGGTCGCCGCCAACGAAGCACCGGATCAAACCCTGGCCAGCGACCTGCAACAACGGGCGCTGGGCTGGAGTTTGCTGGTGTTTTTCGGTTTGGGTCTGCTGCTGGCGTTCACGCCTTGTTCGTTGCCAATGCTGCCAATTCTGGCCGGCTTGGTTGTTGGCAGCGGCGCCACGCCTAAACGTGGGTTTGCCCTGGCGGGCAGCTACGTGGTGAGCATGGCGCTGGTGTATGCGGCGATGGGCGTGTTGGCCGCGTTGCTGGGTGCGAACCTGCAAGCGTTGCTGCAAAACCCGTGGCTTCTGGGTAGCTTCGCGGCGGTGTTTGTGCTGTTGGCGTTGCCGATGTTCGGTTTTTTCGAACTGCAATTGCCGGTGGCCGTGCGCGACCGTCTGGAAAACGTGTCGCGCAATCAGCGTGGAGGCAGTCTGGTTGGCGCTGGTGCGCTGGGCGCCTTGTCCGGTTTACTGGTGGGTCCATGCATGACCGCGCCGTTGGCCGGTGCCCTGCTCTACATCGCGCAAAGCGGTAATGCGCTGCATGGCGGGTTGATTCTGTTCGCCATGGGCATCGGCATCGGTGTGCCGTTGTTGCTGCTGGTAACCATCGGCAACCGCTTCTTGCCCAAACCCGGTGCGTGGATGAATCTGCTCAAAGGCATCTTCGGTTTCCTGTTCCTCGCCACGGCGTTACTGATGTTGCGCCCGGTGTTGAATGAATCGCTGTGGATCGGTTTGTGCGGCGCATTGCTGTTGATGGCGGCTTACAGCGCCTGGCTGCAGTCCAGCGGTTTTGGTCGTACGGCGCACGTGTTCGGCGCCAGCTCATGGCTGTTGGGTTTGTGGGGCAGTCTGTTGGTAATCGGTGCAGCGGGCGGTAGCGACGATTTGTTTCAACCACTGCAGGTCTATCGCGGTACAAACACGGCCAGTGCCGCCGCACCTGTCGGCCACGAAGCCTTCACCACGATCAAAGACCCGCAAGCGCTACAACGGGAACTGGACGCGGCCAAGGCTCAGGGCCAGTGGGTGCTGCTGGATTACTACGCCGACTGGTGCGTCTCGTGCAAAGTCATGGAAAAACAGGTCTTCGGCAAAGCCAACGTGATGCAAGCGTTGAGCGATGTGCGCTTGCTCCGGCTGGATGTCACCGCCGACAATGCCGCCAGCCGCGACCTGCTCGGCCGTTATAAAGTGCCGGGGCCACCGAGTTTTCTGTGGATCGGCGCCGACGGCGAAGAGCGTCGCAGCCAGCGCATCACCGGCGAGGTCGATGCCGACACCTTCCTGCAACGCTGGACCACTACCCGAGACGCCCGTTAATGCTGACTTTCACCCTCGGCACCTTTGCCATCGCGCTTAACCATCTGCTGCTGATCAGCGCCCTGGCGCTGGCGACGTTTGTCGGCTGGCGGGTGGCCAAGCGGGGTGGCGAGAACCCCGAGTCGGTGCTGTTCAGCCTGTTCCTGATGGGCATGCTGGCAGCCCGGGTCAGTTTCGTCGCCGTTTACTGGGCGCACTATCGCAACGATCCGTGGCAAATCATCGACCTGCGCGACGGTGGCTTTCTCGCCTGGCCGGGGGTGATCGTGTTGCTGCTCGCGGCGTTGTATCGCGGCTGGCGTCGTCCGGGTTTGCGCCGGCCACTAGGATTCGGCGTGGGCAGCGGTCTGGCGTTCTGGCTACTGGCGACCGTCTCCCTGGGCATTTACGAACAAGGCACGCGCCTGCCGGAAATCACCTTGCGCAATGCCGCCGGTGAAACCGTGCAACTGGCCGATTACCAGGGCGGTCCGCTGGTGATCAATCTCTGGGCCACCTGGTGCCCGCCGTGCCGTCGAGAAATGCCGGTACTGGAAAATGCCCAGCAACACCGGCCAGACCTGACGTTCCTGTTCGTCAATCAGGCCGAAAGCATGCAAAGCGTTGCCACCTTTCTCGAAACCCAGGGCCTGAGCCTGACCAACGTGCTGTTCGATGGCGGCGGTCGTTTGAGTCAGGCCGTGGGTTCGATGGCGTTGCCGACTACGCTGTTCTATAGCAATGACGGTCGCCTGCTGGGCAGCCATTTGGGCGAACTCTCGCAAGCCAGCCTGGCCCGCGCCCTGGAAAACTTCGACACCCCTACTTCTGCCACACCGTCCCCCTCTTCAAGGAAACTGCCATGCCCCGCCTCCGCCACCTGCTGACGCTGCCCCTGTGCGCAGCCCTGCTGCACCTGCCGTCGGTACAGGCCGCTGAAGAACTGCCTGAAGCGATCAAGAAGATCGAAGCCAAGGGCGCGAAAATCGTCGGCCAGTTCGATGCACCCGACGGCTTGCGCGGCTATGCAGCGCAATACCAGAACCGTGGCATGGCGCTGTACCTGACCCCGGATGGCAAGCATGTATTGCTCGGCAACCTCTACGATGCCGACGGCAAAGACCTGACCACCGCACCGTTGCAGAAACTGGTTTACGCGCCAATGTCCAAGGAAGTCTGGGGCAAGATGGAAGCCAGCAACTGGATCGGTGATGGCAAAAAAGATGCCCCGCGTGTGGTGTATCTGTTCAGCGATCCGAACTGCCCTTATTGCAACGTGTTCTGGGAACAAGCGCGCCCGTGGGTGAAGGCCGGCAAGGTGCAATTGCGGCACATCATGGTCGGGATCATTCGCGAAGACAGTCCAGGCAAATCGGCTGCGTTGCTGGCGGCCAAAGACCCGGGCAAAGCGCTGGAAGAACACGAAAAGGCTGGCAAGGAGAGTTCGCTCAAGGCCCTCAAGGAGGTGCCGCCGGCGATTCAGATGAAACTGGCGGCGAACATGCAGTTGATGGAAGACCTGGAGTTGCAGGCAACCCCGGCGATTTTCTACATGGATGACAAGGGCGAGCTGCAACAGCAGCAAGGCGCGCCTTCGCCGGACAAGTTGGCGAAGATTCTCGGGCCGAAGTAGGCCTTACCGGCCCCTTCGTCGGAACGCCGCCCGGAGGGGCCAGTACAGACGCTAGATATTTAGAGCCCCTCCAAAGCTGCCATCAGGTCATTCAGCCGATCCACCTTCTCCTCGGTGATGTCACTCGCCACCAACCCTTCGATGTACTCAGCCAGCTCCGCCACCGTGCTGCATTCAAACATCGCCCGCAGCGGCACATCACGTTGCAGCGCTTTCTGCACCCGCGATGCAATCTGCGTCGCCAGCAATGAATGCCCGCCCAGTTCGAAGAAATTGTCGCGCACACCGACCTTCTCGACCTTCAGAACCTGCGCCCAGATATCCGCCAACGTCTGCTCCAGCTCATTGCGTGGCGCCAGATAATCCTGACTTTGCAACTGGCCTATCCCCAGCGCTGGCAACGCCTTGCGATCGAGTTTGCCGTTGGCGTTGAGCGGCAGGCGATCCAGCCACAACCAGTGCAACGGCACCATGTATTCCGGCAGCTCGGCGCGCAGTTGTTGCTTGATCCGCTCCAGGCGTTCGGTCGGATTGAGCGCAGAATTGGCCGCTACCAAATAGCCGACCAGGTGCTTGCCGTTCACCCCGTCCTGCACACCCACCGCCGCTTCGCGGACTTCCGGCTGTTCGTGCAGGCGCGCTTCGATTTCCCCCAGTTCGATGCGGTAACCGCGAATCTTCACTTGATGGTCGATACGCCCGACGTATTCCAATACACCATCACTGCGCCGACGGGCCAGGTCGCCGGTGCGATACAGTCGATCCCCCGGCGCGCCAAACGGGTTCGGCACAAACACTTGCGCCGTGCGCAGCGGATCGCTGACATACCCGCGTCCGACCCCGGTGCCTGCCACGCACAACTCGCCCACCACGCCCAACGGCACCAGTTCCAGCGCGCCATCGAGCAGGTACAAACGGTTGTTGTCGGTCGGCGTACCAATCGGCAAATAGCTGCCGCGCGTCGAGGCCAGATCGACGCGGAAGAACGCCACATCATCCGAACATTCCGCCGGGCCATAGGCATTCACCAAGCCAATTTCCGGGTAACGCAGCAGCCATTGATGCGCGAGTTCCGGCGGCATCGCTTCGCCAGTCGGCAGCATCCAGCGCAGGCCGTCCAGGCTCATGCGCTCCTGGGCGAGCATGCCTTGAATCAACGATGGCACGCTCTCCAGCACAGTAATGCCCTGCGCCGAAACGTGCGCCAACAGGCCTTGTGGATCATGGGCGATGGCGTTCGGCACGATGTCTACCCGCGCACCGAACAACGGCGCGGCAAGGAACTGCCAGACCGATATATCGAAGCTTTGCGAAGCCGTCTGAGCGATCACATCGTTATCACTCAGATTCAGGTACGGCACCTTGCTCAACTGGTTATTGAGCATGCCGCGCTGCTCGACCATCACGCCCTTGGGCAAACCGGTGGAGCCCGAGGTGTAGATCACGTAGGCGAGATTATCCGGCCCGCTGTAGATGCCTGGATTAGCCACCGAAACGGCGCTCGCCTGCACCTCTTCCCAGACCAATAACCTGGGCCGCTGGGCGCAAGCGAACTCGTCCAGCAACGCCAGCGCTTGTTCGCGGCAGGCCTGAGTGCACACCAGCAACGGCGTGCGGCTCAATTCGATGATCCGGCTCAGGCGCTGGCTCGGCAGGCCTGGGTCCAGCGGCAAATAACCCGCCCCCGCCTTGAAGCTGCCGATGATCATGCCCAGCAAATCGAGATTACGTTCGGCCAGCAACGCCACCGGTTGATCCAGCCCGACACCGGCGGCGATCAGGGCGTGACCAAGGCGGTTACTGCGCTGGTTCAGCTCAACGTAGCTGTATTGCTGATCCAGGCAACTAGCGGCTATCCGCTGCGGATGCTCAGTCACCTGAGCTTCAAACAACGCAACGTAGCTTTGCTCCAGTGAGTATTCGTGTTCGCTCTGATTGCAGTCATGGACCAGGAAGTCCTGCTCCTCGGCACCCAGCAGCGGCAAATCGGCCATGTCGCCATGGAACCCTTCGACCAGCGCCAGCAGCAAACGCTTGAACTCACCGAGCATTCGTTCGATGGTCGACTCATCGAAGTAGCGCTGGTCGTAAGACAGGTGCAAGCCGAGGTCATCGCCCGGATAGCACACCGCCGTTAGCGGGAAGTTGGTGTGGGTGCGGCCCGAATCAGAGGTCGCGTTGAGGCTTTGTGCCCGGTCCAGCACCGACACTTCCACCGGGGCGTTTTCAAAGACAAAGAGGCTGTCGAACAGCGGCAGCCCTTTAGGCAGTTCGCTGTTTTCCTGAATGCTCACCAGCGGCAGGTATTCGTACTCGCGCAGCTGCATGTTGCTGTCGAGCAAAGCGCTGAGCCATTGGCGGACGCTGCAACGCTGATCGTCCTCGGGCATTTTCACCCGCAGCGCAATGCTGTTGATGAACAGCCCGACCGTGCGTTGCATCTGCGGCATGTCCACGGGACGCCCGGCCACCGTGACGCCGAACAGCACGTCGCGATCACCGCTCAAGCGCCGCAGCACCAGCGCCCACGCCGCTTGGGCGAAGGTGTTGATGGTCAGCTGATGTGCCTGCGCCAGTTCACGCAGCTGCGCACCGTCACGGGCATCAAGCCTGGTGTAGCGGTCGCCGACGATCATGCCGCCGCTTTCGCCGGCGTGTTCGCGCAGGAACGGTCGATCGCTCGGAATCGGCGTGGTCCGTTCGAAGCCTTGCAGGTTGGTTTTCCACCACTGCCGCGCTTCGGCCAGACTCTGGCGTTGCAGCCAGCAGATGTAGTCGCGGTAACGCGGTGGCACGGCCAATTGCGCTTCGCGTCCCTCGCCGAGGGCGGTGTAGATCTCAAAGAAATCGTTCATCAACAGCGAGCGGCACCATGCATCGATCAGGATGTGATGGTTGCTCATCATGAACCAGTAACGCGCCGCGCCGACCTTGATCAGGCGCAGGTGGAACGGTGCCTGATTGAGCAGATCGAACCCGGCCTCGCGCTCGCTTTTCAGCAAGGCCTGCAACGTCGGTTCTTGCTCGGATTCGGCCATCGCGCTCCAGTCGAGGTACTCGATTGGCGTGCTGCCCGGTTTGTGGATCACTTGCAGCATGTCTTCGCCGACGTTCCAGCAAAACGAGGCGCGCAGGGCTTCGTGACGGGCGATCACTGCTTGCCAGGCCTGGGCGAATCGCTGCGGATCGAGTTCGCTGTTGATGCGGTAACGGTCCTGCATGTAATAGAGTCCGGTGCCCGGCTCCAGCAAGGTGTGCAGCAGCATGCCTTCCTGCATCGGGGTCAGCGGATAGACGTCTTCGATCACGGCCGCCGGAACCGGCAATGCGTCGAGTTGCGCTTGGGTCAGTTTCGCCAACGGGAAGTCCGACGGCGTCAGGCCGCCCGTATCGTCTTGCAGGCAATGCTCGATCAGGCCTTGCAGTTCGCACAGATAAGCATCGGCCAAATCAGCAATGGCTTGCGGGTCGTGACGTTCGGCGCTGAAGGTCCAGCGCAGCACCAATTCGCCGCCATAGACCTGACTGTCGACACTCAGCTCATTGGGCAGCGGCGCGTGCGGATCGTGGGCCGCGCCGACCGGTTCATCGAGCGGACGGAATAAGGCATCAGCACCAAAGCTCTGGTCGAACTGACCGAGGTAGTTGAAAGTGATCGGAGCGACCGGCAGCGCCGCCATGGTCTGGCGGCACAAGTCGTCGGCCAGATAACGCAGCACGCCATAACCCAAGCCTTTATGCGGCAAGGCGCGCAGTTGTTCCTTGATCGCCTTGATCGAGGCGCCCTGCCCGTCCAACGGGGTCAGCCGCAGCGGGTAGGCGCTGGTGAACCAGCCCACGGTGCGGGTCAGGTCGATCTCGTCGAACAGGGCTTCGCGGCCGTGACCTTCCAGTTGAATCAGTGCCGATTCATCGCCGCTCCAGCGACACACCACGCGGGCCAGCGCCGTCAGCAACAGGTCGTTGACCTGCGTGCGGTAAGCACTCGGGGCCTGTTGCAGCAATTGCCGTGTGCGCTCTGCATCGAGGCGCACACTGACGGTTTGTGCATGGCGATTCTGCCGGCCGCCATCGGGACAATCGCACGGCAGCGCGACATCAGGCCCGGCCAGTTGCGACTGCCACCCGTTCAATTCTTCACGCAGGGACTCGCTGCCGGCGTACGCCTGCAAACGTGCCGCCCAGTCCTTGAAGGCACTGGTTTTGGCCGGCAGATTGACCGCTTGCCTGGCCTCCAGTTGACGGTAAACCGTTTGCAGATCGTCCAGCAGTACCCGCCACGAAACACCGTCGACCACCAAGTGGTGAATGGCGATCAACAGCCGTTGTTGCCCCTCGGGGCCATCGACCAGCAACGCACGCAGCAACGGCCCCGTTTCGAGGTCGAGGCTGCGCTGGGCATCGGCAAACAACGCTTCGCACTGGTCCATGGCCGGCACGCGCACTTGCCACAACAACTCGGTGTCGGACACCGGTTGGTGTTCGGCCCGCCATTGCCCGGCTACTTCGGTGAAACGCAGGCGCAAGGCGTCATGCTGCTCGATCACCGCCAGCAACGCTTGTTCCAGGCGATGAGGTTCCAGCGCCACGGTCGGTTCCAGCAGCAACGCCTGGTTCCAGTGTTGGCGCTCGGGGATGTCGGTATCGAAGAACCAATGCTGAATCGGTGTCAGACGCGATTCACCAGTGAGCAAGCCTTGCTCGGCGGTGACCTGTTCGGTGCAGGTCGCCTCGGCGGCCAGGGTTTGCACGGTCTGGTGCTGGAACAAGTCGCGGGGGCTGAAATGGATGCCCTGCTGCCGTGCCCGGCTGACCACCTGAATCGACAGAATCGAATCGCCGCCCAGCTCGAAGAAGTTGTCGTTAAGGCCGACCTGCGCGACGTTCAGCACTTCGCACCAGATCGCGGCCAGGGTCAGTTCAAGCGCATTGCTCGGCGCCACATAGTGCTGACGGTTCAGCTCCAGATCCGGCGCCGGCAATGCACGGCGGTCCAGTTTTCCGTTGGCGGTCAGCGGCATGCTGGTCAGCAGGATCAGGTGCGTCGGCACCATGTAATCCGGCAGTTGTGATTTGAGGTGCGTCTTGAGGGCTTCGCGCAGTGTGGCTTGTTGCGCTTCGTCCTGTTCCGCCACCTCGGTAACCAGATAGCCCACCAGTTGTTTGCCGCTCGGCGCATCAAGCGCCAGCACCACTGCTTCACGGATCGATGCATGTTCCAGCAGGCGGGTTTCGATCTCGCCCAATTCGATGCGGAAACCGCGAATCTTCACTTGATGGTCGATGCGTCCGAGGTATTCCACCAGCCCATCGGCCCGTTGGCGCACCAGGTCGCCGGTGCGGTAAATACGCCCGCCATCCACGGCGAAAGGGTCGGCGATAAAACGCTCGGCCGTCATGCCCGGACGCTGGTGATAACCTTGCGCCAGACCGGCGCCGCCGACGTACAACTCGCCGATCGCCCCTTGCGGTACGAGGGCCAGATCCGCATCGAGAATGTACGCCACCCGCGCGCCAATCACGCTGCCAATCGGCACGCTGCCCAAGCCTTCTTCCAGCTGTTCGGGCGCGAGACTGGCCAGTGGCATGACCACGGTTTCCGTCGGACCGTAAGCGTTGAAAAACAGCCCCGGCTTGAACGCGGCGCGGATGCGCGCCAGGTGTTCGCCGGTCAGGGCCTCGCCGCCGGTGATACACATGCGCACCGGCAGGGTTTCGCCCTGGGTCGCCAGCCATTGCGCCAATTGGCTGCCGTAGCTTGGGGTGAAGCCGAGGATGTTGATGTTGTGTCGACGGATCAAACCGCAGATTTCTTGCGCATCCCACTGCCCTTGCGCCCGCAAAACCACTTGCGCGCCGCTCAACAGGGGCACCAGCAAACGCTCGGTCGCGGCGTCGAAGTTGATGGAATAAAAGTGCAGCTCACAGTCGTCCGGGCGCATGCCGAAGCGTTGAATGACGGCTTGGCAATGCATGGCGATCTCGCCGTGAGACACCACCACACCTTTCGGTTTGCCGGTGGAGCCGGAGGTGTAAATCAGATAGGCCTGATGCTGCGGCAGGCTGATAAACGGCAGCTCGGTGGTCGGGTAATTGGCCAGCCCGACAGTGTCCTCTTCCAGGCACCAACGAGCGACCGTTGTCGGCAACTCACCGAGGGCTTCTAACATCGCCGCATCGCTGAGCAGCAAACCGATGCCGCTGTCTTCGATAATGTAATGCAAACGGTCCAGCGGATATTCCGGGTCCAGCGGCACATAGGCGCCGCCGGCCTTGAGGATTGCCAGCAGGCCGATGACCATTTCCAGCGACCGCTCAAGCGCCAGACCAACGCGCACCTGCGGACCGACGCCGCGCTCGCGGAGCATCCAGGCCAGTTGATTGGCGCGGCTGTCGAGTTCGGCGTAACTCAGAGTCTGCCCGGCAAAGATCAGGGCCGGCGCGTCTTGACGGGCCAGCGCCTGCTCACTGAACAAGTGATGAATGCACTGGTCGAGGCGATGCTCACCCGGCTCGATGCCGAGGCTATCGAGCAGTGTTTGCTGTTCGCTGGTGTCCAGCAAAGGCAGTTCACTGAGGCGCTGTTGCGGGTCGGCCAGCAGCGCTTCCAGCAAATTGCGCCAGTGCCCGGCCATGCGCGCAATGCGTGGTTCATCGAACAGATCCGTGCTGTAGGTCAGGCAGCAACCAAGGCGATGATCGAGATCGGTGACTTCCAGATTGAGGTCAAACTTGGTCGCTCGCGCATCATTGGCCAGGTACTCGACGGTCATGCCGGCCAGAGTGCGGCTCTGCTGAAACTCCCAGCGCTGCACGTTGCACATCACCTGGAACAGCGGGTTGTAAGCGGCACTGCGCGGTGGCTGCAACGCTTCCACCAGATGATCAAACGGCAGGTCCTGGTGGGACTGGCCTTCGATCACCGTGTGGCGCACCTGCGCGAACAATTGACCGACGGACATCTGCCCGTCGAGCCGGCAACGCAGTACTTGGGTGTTGAGGAAGGCACCGATCAACCCTTCGCTTTCCGGGCGAATCCGGTTGGCCACTGGAGCACCGATGCGCAGGTCGGTCTGGCCGCTGTAGCGGTAAAGCAGCACGGCCAGCGCGGCAGTCATGGTCATGAACAGGGTCAGACCGTTTTGCGCATTGAAGGCGCGGATTCGTACAGCGAGGTCATCGCTCAGGTCAAAACGGAACAGTTCGCCCTGATGACTTTGCACGGGTGGACGCGGACGGTCCGCCGGCAATTCCAGTAGCGGGTGTTCACGGCCCAGTTGCGCGGTCCAGTAGTCAAGCTGGCGCTGACGTTCGCCGGACTCCAGCCATTGACGCTGCCAGACGCTGTAATCCAGATACTGCACTGGCAGCGGCGCCAGCGGTGATTCGCGGTCATCGACAAAGGCTTCGTAGAGCGCGCTCAGTTCGCGGGCGAAAATGTCCATCGCCCAGCCTTCGGTGACGATGTGGTGCAGGGTCAGCACCAGGTAATGTTCATGCCCGGAGGTCTTGACCAGGCAGGCGCGCAGCAAAGGGCCGGTTTCCAGATCGAAAGGTGTATGTGCCTCGTCGTCAGCCAGTTGCTGGACTCGTTGCTCGCGGACTTCGCCAGCCAGTGCCGAAAAATCCTTCCACTCCATGCGCAGGCCTGTTTGCGCATGGACCTGTTGCCGGGCCACGCCATCGACGCTCGGGAACGTGGTGCGCAGGGTTTCGTGTCGCATGATCAGCGCTTGCAACGCGGCCTCAAAACGCCCGACATCGAGCACCCCGCGCAGCCGCGCCATGCCTCCCACGTTGTACGCGGGGCTGTCCGGCTCCATCTGCCAGAGGAACCACATGCGCTGCTGGGAATAGGACAGCGGCACCGGCTGGCTGCGGTCGACTTTGTCTATCGGTGGCTGTTGGTTGGTCTTGCCGCTGACTTGAATCAGCCGAACCTGATCGGCGAAGGCGCCCAGCTCACTGTTTTCGAACAGCGCACGCAGCGGCAGCTCGACGTCGCAGGCCTGGCGGGTGCGGGAGATGATTTGCGTGGCCAGCAACGAATGGCCGCCGAGGGCGAAGAAGTCGTCGCGTAGACCGATTTGAGCCTGGCCCAACACTTCGCGCCAGATGCTGGCGATCTGTTGCTCCAGTGCGGTAACCGGTTCGACGTGTTCACGTACTTGCCATTGTGGCTCGGGCAACGCGCGGCGGTCGAGCTTGCCGCTCGGGCTCAGGGGCATTTGGGCCAATCGCATCAACTGCGCCGGCACCATGTATTCGGGCAGCTCAGCCGCCAGCGTGGTGTTCAGGCGTGCGGTTTGAGCGTCCTCGGTTTCGCTGGTTTCAGTGGCGGTGTAGTAGCCGATCAACTGCCTGCCCACCGCCGTCTCGTGCACCAGCACCACGGCTTGCGCGACGCCATGCTGCGCCAGCAACCGCGCTTCGATTTCTTGTGGCTCAACACGGAAACCGCGCAGTTTGACCTGCTGATCGAGGCGACCGAGGTATTCGATCACGCCATCAGCGGTCCAGCGCGCGCGGTCGCCGGTGCGGTACAGACGCGCGCCCTGCTCGCCCAGCGGATCGACGACAAAACGTTCGGCGGTCAGGCCCGGACGGCCCAGATAGCCGCGCGCCAAGCCGATACCGCTGATGCACAGCTCGCCGGGTACGCCCGCAGGTACAGGATTGAGGTCGCTGTCGAGAACGTGACAAATGACATTTCCCAACGGACGGCCAATTGGCGAGCGCTCGCCATCGGCCGTGGTGCAATGCCAATGGGTGACGTTGATCGCGGTTTCGGTCGGGCCATAACGGTTGTGCAGTTGCACAGCGGGCAACTGTTCCAGCACGCGGTTGCGCAGTTCCGCCGGTAAGGCTTCGCCACCGGAGAACACACGGCGCAGGCTGGTGCATTGCGCGGTGAGCGGTTCGTCGGTGAACAACGAAAGCAGCGGCGGTACAAAGTGCAGCGTGGTGACGCCGTGCTCTTGAACAAGCTGCGCAATGCGATGCGGATCACGGTGTTCGCCGGGGCCGGCAATCAGCAAACGTGCGCCGGTGATCAACGGCCAGAAGCATTCCCACACCGATACGTCGAAACTGATCGGCGCCTTTTGCATCAGCACATCGGTGTCGTTCAGGCGATAGGTGTTCTGCATCCATTGCAGCCGCTCGGCAAGCGCCGCGTGGGTGTTGCCGACACCCTTGGGTTGGCCGGTGGAGCCCGAGGTGTAAATCACGTAGGCGAGGTTGTCACCGTGCACATGCAGTCCCGGCGCATGGCTTGGCCAACGGTCGAGATTGAGCGCGTCCATGGCAATTACGCTGACGCCATTGGCGGCCGGCCAACGCTCGAGCAGTGCGGTTTGGGTCAGCAGCAATTCGACACCGCTATCGCTGAGCATGTAGGCCAGGCGGTCGGCCGGGTAGTCCGGGTCCAGCGGCACGTACGCGCCACCGGCCTTGATGATCGCCAGCAGGCCGATCAACAGTTGCGGCGAACGCTCGGCCGCGATGGCCACGCACACGTCCGGGCCGACGCCTTTGTCGCGCAGGTAATGAGCGAGGCGGTTGGTCTGGGTGTGCAGGTCGGCGAAGTCCATGGAGCCACCGTCCCACATCAGGGCGGTGCGTTCAGGCAACAGGCGTGCCTGTTCGTTGAGCAGTTGCGGCAGCCATTGGCCGGCTGGCATGCAAGGCGCCTCGCTCCAGGCTGTTTGCTGGTCGAGTTCCTTCGGGGTCAGCAGTGGCAGGTCACCGATGGCGGTGTCGGGTTGTTCGCAAATGGCGCGCAACAGGTTGCTGAAGTGTTCGGCCAGACGCTCGATGGTCGCCGCGTCAAACAGTTCGCTGGCGTAGTCGAAGGACAGGCTGAGGCGCCCCCTCTGGTCTTCTTCGCTGTGCAGTTGCAGGTCGAACTTGGCTTCGCGGCTGTGCCACGGCAGCTCTTCGGCAAGTAATCCCGGCAGACGGCGCAATGCGCTCAAATCCCGTTGCTGGTGGTTGAACATGACCTGGAACAGGCCTTGTTCACGGGCTTGCGGGAACGCTTCGACCAGTTGTTCAAAGGGCAGGTCTTGATGCGCCTGGGCGCCCAATGCGCTCTGACGGGCTTGCGCCAACAACTCAGCGAAAGGCTGCCGCGAATCCACCTCGGTGCGCATCACCTGAGTGTTGATGAAGAAACCGATCAACCCTTGTGTGTCCAGACGTGGACGGTTGGCATTCGGCACACCGATGCGGATGTCGCGCTGGCCACTGTAGCGGTGCAACAGACTCTGGAACGCGGCAAGCAACAGCATGAACGGTGTCGATTCATGAGCCTGCGCGGTCTGGCGAATGGCATCGCTCAAGGTCGCGTCCAGCTTGACGGAATGACGGGCAGCGCCATGCGTGTGCTGCGCCGAACGCGGATGGTCGGTGGCCAGGCTTAGGGTCGGGTGCTCATCGCCCAACCGGGCTTTCCAGTAAGCCAACTGACGCTCGCCCTCGCCTTGCGCCAGCCATTGGCGCTGCCAACTGCCGTAGTCGGCGTACCGGATCGGCAATGCCGCAGGCGCTGCTGTTTGTCCTTGGGATGCGGCGGAGTAGAAGCGCGAGAACTCATCGATCAGCACGTTCAACGACCAACCGTCGGCGATGATGTGGTGCATCGTTACCAGCAATTGATGCTCCTCGTCAGCGAGGCGCACCAGGGTCACCCACAGCAGCGGGCCTTTCTCCAGATCGAACTGAGTACGGGCTTCATCTTCACGGATTTGCTCTGCGCGGGTTTCACGCTCGGTAGCGGGCAGGTCGCTGATGTCGATCACTTGCAGGATGAACTCAGCGGCGGCATCCACCTGTTGCAGCGCCACGCCGTCGCGCTCGAAGAACCGCGTGCGCAGGGATTCGTGGCGCTCGATCAGCTGCTGGAAGCTGGCGCGCAGCGCGTGTTCATCCAGCTCGCCGCGCAAACGCAACGCACCCGGTATGTTGTAGGCGCTGCTGTGCGGGTCGAGTTGCCAGGTGATCCACAGGCGGTTTTGCGCCAGCGATTGCGGCATGGCTTCGGTGCGCGACAACGGGGTGATCGCCCCTTGGGCCACGCCGCCATCCTGTTGCTGCTGAGCCACAGCGACAGCAAATGCGCCCAGGGTCGGCGCTTCGAACAGCAGGCGCAGGTTCAGCTCCAGACCGAGGGCTTCGCGCAGACGCGCGACCACTTGGGTGGCGGCGATGGAGTTGCCGCCGAGCAGGAAGAAGTGGTCGTCTGCATTGATCTGCTTGACCTGCAATTGTTCGCACCAGATCTGGCCGATCAGTGTTTGCAATTCAGACGCCGACTCGGACTTTCCTTCACGTTCGGTGAGCGCTGACGGAAACAGTGCATAGCTGTCGAGACTACCGTCCGCCAGGCGATTGCGGCACGCCGAGCGTTGCAACTTGCCGCTGGAGGTCTTGGGCAACGCGCCTGGATTGAGCAGTACCACCACGCTCGGCGCTTCCTGAAAGGCCTCGGCCACAGCTTGGCGGATGGCGTTGATCAGCGCTTCGGGGGGCAGGATTTTCTGTACGCTGCGGCTGATTTCGGCGGCGATGCCAATGCCTTCCTGGCCGTCGTTGTGCACCGCGAAGACGGCGACACGACCTTTGCGCACCACGTCCACTTCACGCTCGATGGTCTGTTCGATGTCCTGCGGATAAAGGTTGTGTCCGCGAACGATCAGCATGTCTTTCAGGCGTCCGGTGATGAACAGTTCACCGTCGCGCATAAAGCCCAGGTCTCCGGTGCGCAGCCAGGTCTGGCCGTCGTGCTGCACGAAAGTCTTGGCGCTGGCCTCGGGGTTACGCCAATAGCCGAGGGCAATGCTCGGCCCGCTGGCCCAGACTTCACCGACGGCATTGTCGGCCCGTTCAGTGAGCGCGACAGGATCGACAATCAGCACCGCGTGGTCCGGCTGGCTAATGCCACAACTCATGACCGCGCGGCCCTCGCCCGACTCCGCCAGGTTTTGTGCCAAGGCTTGATCGTCCACGCGCAGGTTGCCAATGCCTTGCCCGCGAGGACTACCGGCAACGAACAACGTCGCTTCGGCCAGCCCGTAAGACGCCATGAAACTGTCCGGAGTAAAACCACACGGCGCGAATTTCTCGACGAAGCCTTCCAGGGTGTCGAGGCGAATCGGTTCGGAACCGGAATACGCCACACGCCAGCCTCTCAGGTCGAGCCGCTCCAGGGCCGACTCGCTGACGCGTTCGCTGCACAGACGATAGGCAAAATCCGGCCCGCCACTGATGGTGCCGCCGTACTCGCTGATCGCTTCCAGCCAGCGCAATGGCCGACCGAGGAAGTACGCTGGCGACATCAACACACATGGCACACCGCTGAAAATCGGTTGCAACAGACCACCGATCAGCCCCATGTCGTGGTACAGCGGCAGCCAGCTGACGATCACGTCATCGGGGTTCAGATCGATGCCAAAGCCGTGGCGAATCAACAGTTCATTGGCCACCAGGTTGCCGTGGCTGACTTGCACGCCTTTGGGCAGCGCGGTGGAACCGGAGGTGTATTGCAGGAAGGCAATGTGGTCGTCTTCGAGGTTCGGCTCGATCCAGCGATTCGCCCACTGCGCATCGAGGGTGTCGACGCAGAGCAGCAACGGCGCGTCTTCAATCTGCTTCAATGCGTCGCGCAGATCAACGCTGGTCAGCAGCACGCACGGCGCGGCATCGCTGATGATCGACAGCAGACGCTTCTGGTGGTGACGTTTGGCCGACTCCGGCGGATAGGCCGGCACTGCGATCACCCCCGCATACAAACAGCCAAAAAACGCGGCAACATAATCCGGGCCACTGGGAAACAGCAGCACCGCGCGATCGCCAAATTCCGCCTGGGCCTGCAACGCACCGGCAATGATTCGCGCGCGCTGATCCAGCTCGCGATAGCTGAGTACAACAGCCTGATCCGGGGTGTCGGCGAGAAAACGCAAGGCGACCCGATCCGGCGTCAGGGCCGCGCGGCGCTGGAGGGCTTGGACCAGAGTGCTTGGGAGTTCGAACGCGTCGGTCATGAGGTTTCCTGCCTGATTTCGGCTTGCAAGTGGAATCGGTTTTCTAACGTCACGCCCATGGGTAGGCGTGCAGGACGCGGTTTTCGCCGACCGCGCAAGGCAATGGGAATGCGGGTGTGGCCGGGATTTAGCCTGCGCCTTTCACCAATGAGAACGGATGACATCTTGAAATAATTAGTCGGCAGGCCCGATAGCCAGCGGGGATGGGTGCTGCATGCAAGGGCATCGACGTGCGGTAGTTCGCACTTTGCACCACGGAGGCGTATTGGTTCTGTTTCTCAATTGACAATAATTATCATTCAGAATAATTTGTCGCTCGACGCGCAGGGCGACTCAGGTTGCGAGTCGTCCCGCCAACCTTATTGCAGCAGGGTGATTTCCATGATGGAACCAGTATCCACAAGCAGGTGCGATTCACCGCTACTTCAAGCGTTCGTCGACAATCGACTGATTCTGGTCAAGATTGCAGCCCGCATCACCGGGTGCAGGTCACGTGCTGAAGACGTGGTACAGGATGCGTTTTTCCGGTTGCAATCCGCACCGCCGATCACGTCCTCGTTCAAGGCACAGCTCAGCTATCTGTTCCAAATCGTGCGCAACCTGGCAATCGACCACTACCGCAAGCAGGCGCTGGAGCAAAAGTATTCCGGCCCTGAAGAGGAAGGCTTGAACGTGGTGATTCAAGGTGCCTCTCCCGAAACCTCGCACATCAATTTCTCGACTCTTGAGCATATTGCCGATGCTCTGACAGAGCTGCCGAGCCGTACCCGCTACGCCTTCGAGATGTATCGCCTGCACGGGGTTCCGCAAAAGGACATTGCCAAGGAACTCGGTGTTTCGCCGACCCTGGTGAATTTCATGATTCGCGATGCGCTGGTGCACTGCCGCAAGGTATCGGGGAGTCGTGCGGATACTTTTGCTCGTCGTTAAGATCTGGATTCTGTGGTGCCCCCATCGCGAGCAGGCTCACTCCTACATTGGATCTCCAGTGTTCACGAATAGTGTGCTCACAGCAGATCCAATGTGGGAGCGAGACCGGCTTGCCGGCGATGGCTGACTCAAGACCGGTACAGGTCTTGAGCCTTAAACATCAAGCCAACCGGCACCGATCAAAAAACCGCTCCCGCCCCAACACCATCAACGCCGCGCGTTTATGCGGGAAGTCGAACTCTTTCTCGCAGTAAAAGCCCTGGCCCTGCATGTGCCCGATCATCCCGGCGTTGTCGGCGCGAGGTTCGGCCACCACCCGTTGCGTGCGCGGATCGTCGAGAAACAGGTAATGCACCAGCGCCGATAACCAGCTCGCCACTTTGTGTGGACCACGGTGGTTTTCTTCACCCACCAGCATGTGAATGCCACGGTCATAAACGCCAGCGTCATAGAACGGTGCGATGCGATCTTCCTTGGCCCAATACGCTTCAAAATAGGCAAACGGCTGATCATCGAAACAGCCGATCAGGGTCACCGTGTGCGGGTCCGCCGCCAGTTTGCTCAGGTAGTCGCGATGCTGTTCGAGACTGCCCTCCTCCTGCCAGAAACTCGCTACGCGCGGGTTGTTCTGCCAGCGATTGAAACGCTCCAGGTCCTGTTCAATGTCCACCGTGCGCAGGGAAATCCAGGCACCGAGGCGCGCATCAAAACGTCGGTAGACTTCACCGCACGGTTTGAGCGGGCGCAACGGATGGCGTTTGCCACCGCTGATGACCTTGTGTTGTGGATAAATGGAAGGAAGCAACTCGCCCAGCCATGGCTGAGGCAATTGCCAGAACAGTGTGCGTAAGCAGTCATACTGGCCGACGACTTCGCCGGGAATCAGCAAGCCGCTGAGCAGGGCCTGTGTGGGAATTTCATCGAGTTGCCAGGTCAGGCGCTGGCAGGCTGGATCACGGGCAAACAGCCAATAACAGGCCATCCGGATGGCCTGTTCGACGGGATGGCCAAAGTATTCTTCTACTTGCACCTGCACCTGCAACTCGGGCTCACGGGTCAGGCGCAGCTGGATCAATGGCTGCCCTTCCAGATGCAAGTGCAGGCGACTTTCGGTTTCATCCGCGACAAGCATCCCTTCGGATGGCAAGGCCAGGTCAGTCAGAACATTCAAATCGGGCATGGGTCGGGCTCACGATAATCGTCGACAGTTCAACGAAGTGACGTGTGCAGGGGCAGGAAATTTAAGGAAAGTCGCTCAATACGCGACTTGTGGTGCGATTTCAGCTACCGGGCACCGGCACCACGGCAATTTTGTACGGATCGAAAATCTTCAGCAGCTGTCCGTTATCCCGCAACTCTTGCAGCAACTTGCCGAACGCCACACCACCGATGGGCGCAGCGGGACGAAGGATTGCGTAGTGGTGATAGACCTGATCGATACGCTGGGACACCAGCAGCTGATCGGCGACTTTGTCGTTGTGCAGCAAGTAATCACTAAAATACGAGCGTGTTACCAAGGCAATGTCCGCTCGACCGCGCAGCACCATCAGCAAGTTGCTGTCGTGGGAATAGGTCAGTGTAGCGTTGTAGTTTTGCGCGAGGAATTTCGAGTCGGCATTGAAGTTGGCGAATTCGTAGTGATAGCCGCTGAACAGGGCCAGCCGCTTGCCGCCAAGCTCGACAAAGTAGTTTTGCTGGCGGTCCGGCAGGCGTTGCGCGACAAAGATCTCGGCGTCTTCCAGGCCCATGTCGACAGTGGTATGCGGGATATCTTGCCAGCCCCAGTTCGGGTTCTCGAAAATCGCCATGTCGACCCGGCCCTGCTTCAAATCACCGAAGCGCCGGGGAATGGAAGTGGGCACCAGGACAAACTGATAATCGCTTTGCAGGCGATTCAAAGCCTCGACCAATTGCGGCAGCAGCCCCGTGGCGACACCGGATTCCGGGCGGATGGCATAGGGCGGAAAATGGGCGGCGCCCACCCGAACCGTTTGCGCAGCGTGGGACGGCAATACCCATAGCGTCGTAAGCGATGCCAGCAGTAACCGTGAAGCAGTCCGGATTGGCGAAGACATCAAAACAACGCACTCCCTGAAAAAATACGCATCAATGCATTCAAGCTAGGCGGTTTCGGCCACTTAGCCAGTTCCCTTAGGCGGGCACAACCTTATTGCTTTTCTTCCAGTACGAGAATCAAGGCTTCATCGGCCAATTGATCGAGGCTCATGCTGCCGCCTGCGCGAAACCAGGTGGTGGTCCAGGACAACGCACCCGTCAGGAAGCGACGCGTGATGAACACATCGCCGCGAATAAAACCCGCCTCCTTGGCTTCACCCAACACCTGCAGCCAAATGTCTTCATAAATGTCACGCAATGCCAACACCTGCGCCTGCCCGTCTTCGGACAACGAGCGCCATTCATAGACCAGCACCGCCATGGCTTCGCCGCGCCCCCCCATGATCGACTGCAATTCGCAGCGAATCAGCGCCAGCACACGTTCGCGCACAGTGTTGGCCTCATCGAGGGCTGCACGCATCAATGCCATGTTGTAGCGGATGGTCTCTTCCATCACGGCGCGCAAGATTTCGTCCTTGCTTTTGAAGTGATGAAAAATGCTGCCTGACTGAATGCCTACCGCACCCGCCAAATCGCGTACGGTGGTGCGTTCATAACCTTTATTGCGGAACAGGTGAGCCGCCACTTGCAGCAGTTTGCCGCGGGCGCTGTCCGGGTCGGTCAATTGGCCGTTGTCGACCAATTCACGCATGACCCTCAGGGCTTTTTGCTCGTCCACCCGTTCTCTCCTACAGTCGATCAATCAAATACACCGCTTGCCGCTAAAACTGCGGGGTTGCGCGGGCAATTTAAGCTGGCGACGACAACCTAGCAAGCGCTCGGGCAGAAGATATCTCAGGCATTTACAAACCAAGCGCTTGCTTGGTAGTCTCGATTCACTTCAGTGGGAGGTGGCTATGGAGTTGACTGTGCCTAAAACGATTCGCATCGGCTGCGCCAGCGCCTTTTGGGGCGACACCTCGACTGCCGCTGCGCAACTGGTGGGAGGTGGGCGTCTGGATTATCTGGTCTTCGACTATCTGGCCGAAATCACCATGTCGATCATGGCCGGCGCGAGGATGAAAGACCCACAGGCCGGCTATGCGGGCGACTTCATTGAGGTCCTCAGCCCGTTGTTGGGGCAACTCGCTGAACAGAAGATCCGCGTCATCAGCAACGCCGGAGGCGTCAACCCTTTGGCCTGCGCCGCCGCGCTGCAATCGGCCTGCGACAAGGCCGGGGTGGCGCTGAAAATCGCAGTGTTGCTGGGTGATGACCTGCAACCGCAGTTCAAACAGCTGAGCAGCCTTGGCCTCCATGAAATGTTCAGCGGCGCACCCTTACCGCCTATGTGCGTCTCGACCAACGCCTACCTCGGTGCGCCAGGCATCGTCGAAGCCTTGCGCCTGGGCGCGGACATCATCATCACCGGGCGCGTGGTCGACAGCGCCGTGGTCAGCGCTGCGCTGGTGCACGAATTCGGCTGGTCCTGGCACGACTACGACAAACTTGCACAGGCCGCGCTCGCCGGCCATATCATCGAATGCGGCGCTCAATGCACCGGCGGCAATTTCACCGACTGGCGCGAGGTGCCCGATTACGAACACATCGGTTTCCCCATCGTTGAGGTCAGCGCCGACAGCCAGTTCATCGTCAGTAAACCTGAAGGCTCCGGCGGCCTGGTCACGCCACTGACCGTCGGCGAGCAAATGCTGTATGAAATCGGCGATCCGCGAGCTTACTTGCTGCCCGATGTGGTCTGCGATTTCACTCAGGTCAAACTTCAGCAACAGGGCAAAAACGCAGTTCAGGTGCACGGCGCCAAAGGCCTGCCGCCGACCGATCAGTACAAGGTCAGCGCGACGTATCTGGACGGTTTTCGCTGCACCGCCAGTTGCCTGATCGCGGGCATCGATGCTGTCGACAAGGCGCGGCGGGTCAGCGAAGCGATCATCAACAAGACCTCGGAGATCTTCAGCCAGCGCGGCTGGGCGCCGTACAGCGAAGTGAACATTGAACTGCTGGGCAGCGAGGCCACGTATGGCCCCCATGGCCAGCGTCAGGACAGCCGCGAAGTGGTGATCAAACTTGCCGTGCGCCACCCGAGCAAACAAGCTTTGATCGTGTTCTCCCGGGAAATCGCCCAGGCCGCAACGGGCATGGCGCCAGGGCTGACCGGGATCGTCGGCGGGCGGCCAACGGTGTATCCGCTGATCCGGCTGTTCTCCTTCCTTATCGACAAAACCGCCTGCACGCTGGACATTAATTTCAACGGCCAGCGTCACGCTTGCGCCCTGCCCGCCGTCGATGTGCTCGACCCGGATGACTTGCCTGTCCCGTTCGACCCATCGCAGCCCACAGACCGCGCCGACGCCAGCGTGGCGCTGATCAAACTCGCGGTCGCCCGCTCTGGCGACAAGGGCAATCACAGCAACATCGGGGTCATGGCTCGCGAACCCGAATACCTGCCGTGGATCGCCGAAGCGCTGACGCCGGAGGTCATTGTCGACTGGATGAGTCACGTCCTCGATCCCGTTCACGGACGTGTCGGACGCTGGTATCTGCCCGGCACCCACAGCCTTAATTTTCTACTGGAAAACGCCCTCGGCGGCGGTGGCGTGGCCAGCCTGCGGATCGACCCGCAAGGCAAAGCCTTCGCCCAGCAGCTGCTGGAGATCCAGATTCCGGTGCCTCAGCGCATCGCCGACCAAGTCAACTAGAGGACTGTCGCCATGGCTTACGATTCGATTTTCAAAACCGATTTGTTTGCGGGCCAAACCATCATTGTCACCGGTGGCGGCAGCGGCATCGGCCGATGCACCGCCCATGAACTGGCGGCGCTCGGCGCGCATGTGCTGTTGGTTGGGCGCAAGGCCGACAAGTTGAAAAGCGTCGCTGTCGAGATTGCCGAAGACGGTGGCAAAGCTGATTGGGCGGTCTGCGATATTCGCGAGGAAGAAGCGGTCAAGCACCTGATCAGCGAGCTGATTCGCAAATACGGGCCGATACATGGGCTTGTCAACAACGCCGGCGGGCAATTTCCTGCGCCGCTGGCCTCTATCAATCAGAAAGGTTTCGAAACCGTGGTGCGCACCAATCTGGTGGGCGGTTTCCTGATGGCCCGGGAAGTGTTCAACCAATCCATGAGCAAGCATGGCGGCGCCATCGTCAACATGCTCGCGGACATGTGGGGTGGCATGCCCGGCATGGGGCATTCGGGCGCGGCGCGCTCGGGCATGGATAACCTGACCAAGACCGCTGCCTTTGAATGGGGTTACGCCGGAGTGCGGGTCAATGCGGTGGCGCCAGGTTGGGTCGCGTCCAGTGGCATGGACACTTATGAAGGCGCCTTCAAAGCGGTGATTCCAACCTTGCGCGAACACGTACCGCTCAAACGCATCGGTACCGAATCGGAAATCAGTGCGGCGATTGTGTTCCTGCTCAGCCCGGCAGCGGCGTTTGTCAGCGGCAGTACCTTGCGCATCGACGGCGCCGCCAGCCTTGGCGGACGCGCCTGGCCGATCCACAAGGCGCAGAACAGCGAATCGTATAACGGTTTTCACCGCGCGTACTTACCAGAAGTGCTCGGGCCAGACGTGCTTCAGGACAAGGAATAAGCCATGCCGGTGATTCAGTCGCAAGTGGACCCGTTCAGCGCGCAGTTCGCCCAGAACCGCGCAGCGATGCTGGCCGTGATCGAACACGTTCGCCAGCTCGAACAAAACCTGTTGAACAAGGCGGCCGAAGCCAAGCCAAAATTCGACAAGCGCGGGCAACTGCTGCCGCGCGAGCGCCTCAACCTGCTGCTTGACCCCGGCGCGCCGTTCCTCGAACTGGCGAGTCTGGCCGGCTACAAGCTGCACGACGATAAGGACGGCAGCGCGGCCGGTGGTGGTTTGATCGCCGGGATCGGTTACGTGTCCGGTGTACGGGTGCTGGTGGTGGCGAACAACAGCGCGATCAAGGGCGGCACCATTTCCCCCAGCGGGTTGAAAAAGTCCCTGCGCCTGCAACAGATCGCCATGGAAAACAAACTGCCGGTGATCACCCTCGCCGAAAGCGGCGGCGCCAACTTGAATTACGCCGCGGACATCTTCGTCGAAGGCGCGCGCAGTTTTGCCAATCAGGCGCGGATGTCGGCCATGGGCCTGCCGCAGATTACCGTGGTGCATGGCTCGGCCACTGCGGGCGGCGCTTATCAGCCAGGTTTATCGGATTACGTGGTGGTCGTGCGCGGCAAGGCCAAGCTGTTTCTCGCCGGCCCGCCACTGCTGAAAGCGGCGACCGGTGAAGTCGCGACCGACGAAGAACTCGGCGGCGCCGAGATGCACGCACAAACTGCCGGCACCGCCGAGTACCTGGCCGAGAACGATGCCGACGGCGTACGCAAGGTGCGCGAAATCGTCAGCCTGCTGCCGTGGAACGATCAGTTGCCCTGGCGCCCGGAACATCGCTGGGAAGAACCGCTCTACCCCATTGACGAGCTGCTGGGCCTGATCCCCGATGACCCGAAAAAACCCTATGACGTACGCGACATCATTGCCCGTATCGCCGACGGTTCGAACTTCCTCGAATTCAAAGGCGAGTTCGATCAGCAGACCGTTTGCGGCCAACTGAAAATTCAGGGACGTGCCTGCGGCTTCATCGGCAACAACGGCCCGATCACGCCCAAGGGCGCCAGCAAGGCCGCGCAGTTCATCCAGCTCTGCGACCAGAGCCAGACGCCGCTGCTGTTTTTCCACAACACCACCGGGTTCATGGTCGGCACCGAGTCGGAACAACAAGGCGTGATCAAGCACGGCGCGAAGATGATTCAAGCGGTGGCGAACGCGCGGGTGCCGAAACTGACGATTGTCGTCGGCGGTTCCTATGGCGCCGGCAACTACGCCATGTGCGGCCGTGGCCTCGACCCGCGTTTCATCTTCGCCTGGCCCAACAGTCGCACCGCTGTGATGGGCGGCGCTCAGGCCGGCAAGGTGCTGCGAATCGTCACCGAAGCCAAACAGCTCAAGGACGGTCTGGTGCCGGACCCGAAAATGCTCGACATGCTCGAACAGGTCACCGCGCAGAAACTCGACAGTCAGTCCACCGCCCTCTATGGCAGTGCCAATTTGTGGGACGACGGGTTGATCGATCCACGGGACACCCGGACATTGCTCGGCTACTTGCTGGATATATGCCACGAGGCCGACGTGCGGCCGCTGCAAACCAACAGTTTTGGCGTCGCTAGATTTTGACGACGCAGAGCGTCTAAGACTGCATTCCCACGCAGAGCGTGGGAACGATCAAGGAGAACAATAAAAATGATCTTCACCCAGGAACACGAAGCACTGCGTCGCACCATCCGCCAATTCGTCGATCACGAGATCAACCCTCACGTCGAGGAGTGGGAAAAGGCCGGACGTTTTCCGATCCATGACATCTTCCGCAAGGCCGGTGATCTCGGTTTATTAGGAATCTCCAAACCGGAAAAATTCGGCGGCATGGGGCTCGACTACAGCTATTCGATCGTCGCGGCCGAAGAGTTCGGCACCATCCATTGCGGCGGCATTCCGATGTCCATCGGCGTGCAGACCGACATGTGCACCCCGGCGCTGGCGCGGTTCGGCTCCGATGAGTTGCGCGATGAGTTTCTGCGCCCGGCCATTACCGGTGAACAGGTCGGCTGCATTGGCGTCTCTGAAGTCGGTGCCGGCTCCGATGTCGCCGGGCTGAAAACCATCGCCCGCAAGGACGGCGACGACTATGTGATCAACGGCAGCAAGATGTGGATCACCAACTCGCCCAGCGCCGATTTCATCTGCCTGCTGGCCAACACGTCGGACGACAAACCGCACATCAACAAGTCACTGATCATGGTGCCGATGAACACGCCAGGCATCAGCCTCAGTTCGCACCTGGACAAGCTCGGCATGCGCAGCTCGGAAACCGCCCAGGTGTTTTTCGACAATGTGCGCGTGCCGCAGCGCAACCGCATTGGCCATGAAGGCGCCGGGTTCATGATGCAAATGCTGCAATTCCAGGAGGAACGCCTGTTCGGCGCGGCGAACATGATCAAGGGCCTGGAGTACTGCGTCGACAGCACCATTGAGTACTGCAAGGAACGCAAGACCTTCGGCAATGCGCTGATCGACAACCAGGTCATTCACTTCCGCCTGGCAGAGCTACAAACCGAAATCGAATGCCTGCGGGCGCTGGTCTATCAGGCCACCGAGCAATACATCAAAGGCCAGGACGTCACCCGCCTGGCCTCCATGGCCAAACTCAAGGCCGGGCGTCTGGGCCGTGAAGTCAGCGACAGCTGCCTGCAATATTGGGGTGGCATGGGTTTCATGTGGGACAACCCGGTCGCCCGTGCATATCGCGACGTGCGGCTGGTGTCGATTGGCGGCGGCGCCGACGAAATCATGCTGGGGATCATCTGCAAACTCATGGGCATCCTGCCGGGGAAAAAGAAATGAGCACCCTGCCTGATTGCCAGACGTTGCTGCTGGAGTCGCATAACGGCGTGTTGCACATCACCCTCAATCGCCCGGAAAGTCGCAATGCCATGAGCCTGCAAATGGTCGCCGAACTGCGTGCGGTATTCGCGGCGGTGCGCGATGATCGAGCGGTTCGGGCATTGGTGATCGGCGGTGCTGGCGGGCATTTCTGTGCCGGCGGCGACATCAAGGACATGGCCAGCGCACGCGCTCAAGGCCCCAGCGCCTATCGCGAGTTGAACCGGGCATTCGGCGCGCTGCTGCAAGAGGTGCAACACGCGCCCCAAGTCGTGATCACGGTGCTGCAAGGCGCAGTGTTGGGCGGCGGTCTGGGATTGGCCTGCGTCAGCGACGTCGCCTTGGCCGATCACTTGGCACAGTTCGGGTTGCCGGAAACCAGCCTCGGATTGCTGCCCGCGCAAATAGCGCCGTTTGTGGTCCAGCGCATTGGCCTGACCCAAGCCCGGCGCCTGGCGCTGACCGCCGCGCGTTTTGACGGTACACAGGCGCGGCGGATGGGCCTGGTGCATTTTGTCGAGCATGACGCGCAAGCGCTGGCCGAGCGCCTCGATGAAATCCTCGCCCATGTGCTGTGTTGCGCACCGGGTGCTAATGCGACGACCAAAAAACTCCTGCTGGCGAGTGCCGGACAACCGTCGGATGGGTTGCTGGATGACGCGGCGCAGTGGTTTAGCGAAGCGGTGACTGGGGCTGAAGGAGTCGAAGGGACTATGGCTTTTGTGCAAAAGCGTAAACCGGGGTGGGCTCTTTAAAAGCTTCGCGAGCAGGCTCGCTCCCACAAGGGATTGCATTCCAAATGTGGGAGCGAGCCTGCTCGCGATGAGGCCATCACATTCACCGCAAATCTCAAGGGAAGAACCCATGCCCGGACTCAGAAAAATCCTGATCGCCAACCGCGGTGAAATCGCCTGCCGCATCCAGCGCACCGCCCAGGCGCTGGGTTATCGCACCGTCGCCATTTTCAGCGATGCCGACGCCGACGCCCTTCACGTGCAAATGGCCGACGAAGCCGTCAACATCGGCCCGGCCCCGGTGCAGCAGTCTTATCTGAACATCCCGGCGATCATCGAAGCCGCCCGACGCACTGGTGCTGATGCGATCCACCCCGGCTACGGCTTCCTCTCGGAAAACGCCCGCTTCGCCCTTGCCTGCCGTGACGCTGGCATTACCTTCATCGGCCCCAGCCCCGAAGCCATTGAGCTGATGGGCAGCAAGCGTCTGTCGAAAATCGCCATGATCGACGCTGGCGTGCCCTGTGTTAAAGGCTATCAAGGCGCGGAACAGGACGACACAACCCTGAGCCGCGAAGCCGAACGTATCGGTTATCCATTGATGATCAAGGCCAGCGCTGGCGGGGGCGGACGTGGCATGCGCCTGGTGCGGGACGCCAGCGGGTTGTGTGAACAACTGCGCACCGCACGTTCCGAAGCGCAGCATGGTTTTGGTAGCGATGAACTGATCCTCGAACAAGCTTTGATCGACCCTCGCCATGTCGAAATTCAGCTGTTTGGCGATCAGCACGGCAACCTGATCTACCTCGGCGAACGCGACTGTTCGATCCAGCGGCGCCATCAAAAGGTCATCGAAGAAGCGCCCTGCCCGGTGATGACCCGCGAGCTGCGTCAGGCCATGGGCGAGGCCGCGCTCAAGGCGGGTCGGGCAGTGAATTACGTCGGCGCGGGCACGGTGGAATTTCTGCTGGACGCGCGCGGGCAATTCTACTTTCTGGAGATGAACACCCGGCTGCAAGTGGAACACCCTGTGACCGAACTGATCACCGGGCTGGACCTGGTGGCCTGGCAATTACTCGTCGCCGAAGGACAACCGCTGCCATTACGACAGGAGCAGGTACAGCTCAACGGCCATGCCATGGAAGTGCGCCTGTATGCCGAAGACCCGACTCGCGACTTTCTGCCCCAGACCGGTCGAGTCACGGCGTGGGAACCGACATTACTGAGCGGCGTACGGATCGATCACGGCCTGATTGAAGGCCAGGACATCAGCCCGTTCTATGACCCGATGCTGGGCAAAATCATCGCCCACGGTGCAACCCGTGAAGAAGCCCGGCGCAAGTTGCTGCGGGCGGTGCAAGACAGCGTGCTGCTGGGCGTGCAGAGCAATCAGCGCTTGCTCGCCAGTCTGCTGCAACACCCGCAGTTCATCAGCGGCGAGTTCAGCACCGGGTTCATCCCGATCTGCTTTGCTGACGATCCGTGCTTGCAGGCTCATGTCCCAAGTGCCGCCGAACTGGCCATCGCTGCGGTGCTGTTCTATCAAGCGTCGGCACAGACTCACCCGGCACCACTGGCCGGTTGGCGCAACAATGCCAATGTGCCCCTGCACTATTGCATCGGCTTCAATGATCAGGACTGGCCGGTGGAACTGAACGCCTCGCCGGACGCGTCATTCAGGATTCGTGTGGCCGAGCAATTTCTTCAATTGAAGATCATCCGCTGCGACGGGCGCTGGGCAACACTGGAGATCAACGGCATCCACCAGCGTCATGCCTATCGCCTCGAGGACGGGCACCTCTGGTTGTTCGCCCGCCCCGGCAGTTTGAAACTGGTGGACCGGGCTCAGGCGCTAGTGAGCAGTCAAGCCAGCGTGGGTACCGGCACACTCAAGGCGCCAATGGACGGAGCCATCGTCGATGTGCTGGTCACCGAGGGCAGCCCGGTCAGCAAAGGCCAACTGTTGGTGGTGCTCGAAGCGATGAAAATGGAGCACCCACTCAAGTCGGGCATCGACGGGGTGCTTAAACGGTTGCAGGTGCGGGTCGGTGATCAGGTTAAAAATCGTCAGATTTTGTTGGAGGTCGAATAAGCCGCTAGGCGGATCCGTCGGGTTTGGCTACGCTCAAGCCCTATCAGGACGCGGATACCAGGAACCCTGCAATGCATCACTGGCTGGTGATAGATCTGGAAGCCACCACCGATGAGGGTGGCTGGCCAGTAACGGAAATGGAAATCATCGAAATCGGTGCCACCCTGGTGGACCGCAAAGGTCGCGAACTGGACTATTTCCAGCGTTTCGTGCGGCCGTTGCGTCGGCCTTTGCTGACACCGTTTTGCCGGGAGCTGACTCACATCACCCAAGGCAATATCGATGCTGCGCAACCCCTGACCGAGGTTTGGCCGTCATTCGAGCGTTGGCTGGGCCACCATCATTCACGACTGGAAGGTTGGGCGAGTTGGGGGGACTACGACCGCAAACAGTTGGTTCAGGAATGGGAGCGCCTGCAACTCGACAGTGCCCTGAGCCGGGTGCCGCACATGAACCTCAAGCAGCGCTTTGCCAAGGCCAGACGACTGGAACGTCCGCTGGGGCTCAATGGCGCCTTGCAACTGGCGGGCATGCAGTTCACCGGTCAGCAACACCGGGCGCTGGAAGATGCGCGCAATACCGCGCGCTTGTTGCCACTGACTCTCCCCGTCTAGAGAGGTGACGGCGCACAAGGCCTTGTGCATACTGGCCGGCCTTTTTAGCCCTTTTCGAGGAATCGCCCATGTTTAAAGTCAACGAGTACTTCGACGGCACCGTCAAGTCGATCGCCTTTGGCACCGCTGAAGGTCCTGCGACCATCGGCGTCATGGCTCCGGGCGAATACGAATTCGGTACCAGCCAGCGTGAAATCATGCACGTGGTCAGCGGCGCCCTGACCGTCAAACTGCCTGACAGCAGCGACTGGGAAACCTTCGCGGCCGGTAGCCAGTTCAACGTGCCTGCCAACAGCAAGTTTCAGCTGAAAGTGGCCGTCGACACCGCTTACCTGTGTGAATACCGCGGCTAAAACCCTGGGTTCACCGCGACAAAAAAATGCCCGCGTCTTTGGACACGGGCATTTTTCATTCAGAGGCCTTCATTCGAGGATCGTCACCGCCATCCCGACTTCGAGACGACCGTTGCTGTCGTTGACTAGATTCTGGCCGAACATCGCGCCGTCGGCCTCGGCACGGTACTTCTGCAACGTGGCCAGCGGTTCCCGGTCATCGCTGCGCTCACCGGTTTGCGGATCGATGGTGGTCAGAATGCAACGTGAGCAGGACTTGACCACCCGGAACTCGACATCACCAATGCGGATACGCTTCCAGCCATCCTCGGCATAGGCTTCGCTGCCCTCAATCACCAGGTTCGGTCGAAAGCGCAGCATGTCCAATGAACGCCCGACCTTTTGCGACAAGTCCTCCAGGGATGCCTGGCCGATCAGCAACAACGGATAGCCATCGGCAAATGCCACCTGATCGTCGTCCTTGCCGTAACCCGCCTCCGTCATGCGCGCACGATCAAGGGGAACTTGCACCAGGCGCGTCGGCTTGCCAATGAACTCACTGACCCAGGCACCCGCCTCGTCACCGGCATCCGGCACGCGCAAAGTGTCACGCCAGATGGTCACGCCACGGAGTTCAGCGTTGCTTGAGGGCAAGTCTATGTTGATCGGCGAGCGGCCCGGGGCACTCAGGGTCAAGCCGCCCTTGGCATTCCACAACGCCGACAGCTGGCTCATGGACGCCTCCGCGCGCTGGGTCAGAAAGCGCCCGCTGGCCTCGTCCACCAGCATCCAGCGTCGATCACCGTCCAGCCCCAGCTTGTCGAGCCCGACTTGCTGCAAGGTCTCGCCCTTGCCGGATTTCAACGGATAACGATAAAGCGCGCTCAGACGCAGCATGGCCAGCTCCCTGGTAGGCAAAAAAGGCCACCCTATACGAGCTTGATCACCGAATCAAAGGCTGACATGACTGCCAGCCTGCCGCCCCGTGATCAGGCTGGCACTTCGTCGAGCATCAGGCGCTGGCGCACCACGTCGACGAGTTTGTCCGGCTGGAATTTGGAGAGGAAGTTGTCGCAGCCGACTTTCTTCACCATCGAGTCGTTGAAGCTGCCCGACAGCGAGGTGTGCAGCACCACGTAAAGACCACGCAGACGCGGGTCATTACGGATTTCGGTGGTCAGTCGATAGCCGTCCATTTCCGGCATTTCTGCGTCGGTGAACACCATCAGCAGTTTGTCGGTCATGGACACGCCCGTATCCGCCCAGGCCTTGAGCATGTTCAGCGCCTTCAGGCCGTCGCTGGCAATGTGCATTTTCACGCCCAGTTGACCCAGGGTGTCACGCAGTTGCGACAAGGCTACGTTGGAGTCGTCGACCAGCAGCACTTCCCGGCCCCGGGCGCGTTCCAGTATGGGGTCGTCGAGTTTTTCGCGGGAGACCTTGGCACTGTACGGCACGATTTCGGCCAGGACTTTCTCGACGTCGATGATTTCCACCAACTGGTCATCGACCTTGCTGATCGCCGTGAGGTAATGCTGGCGACCGGCGCTGGTCGGTGGCGGCAGAATGGCTTCCCAGTTCATGTTGACGATGCGGTCCACACCCCCGACCAGAAACGCCTGCACCGAACGGTTGTACTCAGTGACGATGATCGTGCTGGTCGGACTCGGCACCAGCGGGCGCATGCCGATGGCCTGGGACAGGTCAATCACAGGCAACGTCTGGCCACGCAGATTGACCACGCCACAGACGAACGGATGGCGCTGGGGCATCAGCGTCAGCTTGGGCAGTTGCAGCACTTCCTGCACTTTAAAGACGTTGATCGCGAACAATTGCCGGCCGGCCAGGCGAAACATGAGAATTTCCAGGCGATTCTCACCCACCAGTTGCGTGCGTTGGTCTACCGTATCGAGAATGCCGGCCATTTTAATGACTCCTGAGCTTGTTCTGATGAATTCACTAAAGGGAGTTATCGGCTGTTATGACCAGATCTTGACCCTGAGACAAAATGCCACGACCGAGCATTGATGTCACATTAGCATCATGCTTTACTGCATCCGTGATTCATCTGCTTCACTCCTTGCGGCGCGACCACGATTCGCACGTTAGGTTCCCCTGTGTAAGGGATTCCCCTAGTAACAATCAGGCCCAACCTGATATTCGCGATATCCAATAGCCATTAATGTGACGCCATTCTCATTGCATGAACGGAGTCAGGTTTTTGTGTGCGATCGCAGGAAAGTGGTCTTCCACCCTATCAAGCTCCCCAGCCTGGGCTCAGTCCTGCTGGAGCGCGATCTCACGCCGGCATGACAGCGTCGGGACGTTGAACGTCCTCGTCGACATACGTGATATCCCCTCATTTGACATGACGTTGTGGAGGTAAGCATGCCGAACAAACCCAAGCAGTGGGCTCAGCGTTTACCGGAGTTTCTTGTCGAGGCAGAAACCCTTCTAGCCAAATCGGAGGAGTGCCTGAGCCACCTGCAATTGATCAGCAATGACAAAGACGCAATCGATTGCATGCTCAGCAGTCTGCTCAAATTGGCGAGCCGGGCCGATGCCTTGGCGCTGGAAGCCATGTCCGAGTTTTCTCTGCATATTCATGGTTTGCTGAACCACACCCACAACCAAATCGACCTGCACGATCAAGCACTGGGGGCGCTGAAAGAATGCTTCACGCTGATGGCCTGGCAACTTGAACTCATCGATCAAACCACCGGTCAACTCAGCCTGGATGACACTGAGCAGACTTCCTTGATCGAAGCCTTTGCGTTCCAGGTCGGACTCAGTCCATTTCAGTTACCGGTTAACTCCAAACCGTTTACGCTCGTTTCCTATTCGGAACGGCAGGCTTAAATAAGTTAGACAACTACGCTGTGCGAAGTCTTATTGCCATGACGGCGCTCTATAACTGAGCGCGTTCATGTCGCAATTGAACACCTCATATCTGTCAACGACAGTTCGATGCTAATCATTTCCCTCCGTAATGCTTTTCCATCATGGACTAGCGTCCAACCGCTTTATTTCCTGACTGCATGGTCCTATATACCAAACGCGACCAACGGTATCTTAAGTGGTATTATGCCGCCCATTAGTTGACGCCAATTATTGGCCAAGTGTGATCGGATGAAAGCAGACAGACAATGGCTGTAGTTTCACCACTGCACCGTACTCTGCTCAAGACGAGCCACTATAGATTTTCAGACAGAGACCCGTCAGCCCTATGGCCGGTCTGCCCGCAGCGAACATTCATTGGCTCCATCCGCTATGTACGCCAGCCTCAAGTCAGTCATCCTATGGCCACCTTCCCAGAAAAACGCGCGACGTTTCACGTTGTTGCTGTGCACCGTTTCAGCCCTTGGCAGCCTACTGGTCTTCTGTCTGTCCGCTCCCCTTCCGCTGAGCGTGCTGGTGCTCAATATCGCGGCGTTGGCCTGCGTCTGGGTGCAACATCGTCTCTCGAGAACGTCAATAAGATTTGAGCCGCAGGAGCTGGCGGACCGACTGTTGGAAGTTCAGGAAAATGAACGCCATCGGCTCAGTAGAGAATTGCACGACGATATTGGCCAGTTGCTGACAGCCGCAAAACTTCAAAGTGAATGGCTCAAACGGCGGATGCCTGAAGAAATGCAAGGCCAGTGCTCAGTGCTCTGCGACACACTGGAAGAAACCCTGACCAAGGTTCGTGACGTCTCGGCCATCCTTAATCCCAGGCAATTGGCGAGCCTCGGACTGGAAGCCAGTCTGCGTGCGCATCTGCTCAAGACCCTGGCCAATACATCAATGCACTGGAGCCTGGAATGCCATCAACGCTTGACCGGCATACCGGAGGAAATGGCGGTGGCAGCGTTTCGAATTACCCAGGAAGCAGTGACCAACATTCTGCGTCACGCCGAAGCGAAAAATCTGCTGGTCCGCCTGCAACGTACACCCCAAGGCCTGGCACTATCGATCAGCGACGACGGCCTGGGTTTCGCACCCGCGGCTGACCCCGGTCGAGAAGGACAGCGGGGGATGGCCGGGATGCGGGAACGGATCGATCAGTTGGGCGGGACCTTGGCCGTGACCAGCGAACCGGGCAAAGGCACTCAAATCGAAGCACTCTTCCCCTGGGCGCCCCGTGCGCTTGAGCGGGCCAGTACGAATAAGGTTTTACATTGACTTGTAACTTACTTCTGGTGGATGACCACTCACTGATCAGGGCAGGCGTGCGCGCTTTGGTGCTGGATATTCCCGGCTACGCGGTCATTGGCGAGGCCGATGACGGCTCGCATTTACTCGAGATGGTCGAGAAGCTTTCGCCTGACATTATTTTGCTGGATATCTCCATGAAGGTGACCGGCGGCCTTGAAGCCATGCAGCGACTCAAGCGGGTGCGCCCGCAAAGCAAGGTGCTGATCCTGTCGATGCACACCGATCCAGCACTCATCATGCAAGCGCTTGAGTCCGGCGCCCATGGTTATTTGCTCAAAGACACCACGGCCACCGAGCTGGAACATGCCCTGGATGCCTTGCGCAATAACGAACGCTACTTGAGCCCTGCCATCGCCCACACAGTCATCAATCAGGCATTGATCCGCAACCAGAAACAGCAACCGGAAACGTCCGACTCACATAACCTGACGGCACGGCAACTGGAAATCTTGCGACTGATTGTTCGTGGAAAATCCACCCGGGAAATCGCCAATGGCCTGGGCCTTAGCATCAAGACCGTTGAAACCCACCGCTCGCAGATCATGAAACGCCTGCAGATCTACGACGTGGCCGGTCTGGTCCTGTTTGCCGTACGCGAACAAATCATCAGTCTGGACGATTAACTGACAGCGCTGCACTCAACAGCGGTGAGTTCTCCGGCAAATGCACACGCAATGCCGCGGCACGCGCAGAAAAACGCAGGCTATCGCCCTCCAGAGGCTCGCCATCAAGGTTGATGTGCAGACCTTCCGAAACCTTGATTTCGACCCAGGGCAAACGGGCGCGCACAAACATGTTGTCGATGCCAAAACCATCGGCAAGCAGGGTTTTCAAGGTTCCGACCACTTCCTGAGGGGCCGGTAAAATACTGATGTCCAGCAGACCATCGTCAATCAGCGCCTCCGGGCATAGCACATGCCCACCTCCCGCCTGCCGACCATTGCCGATACCCAGTGCCAATAGCTCTCCGCGCCAATAAAAGTCCGGCCCATGCAACTCGCCATATGCCGCGTGCAACTCGCTGAAACGTGACAGACCAGTAAACAGATACGCGGCACCACCAAGGATTTTTTTCAAGTCTTCCGACGTATTGGCTGTGACCTGACTGCCGAAACCGCCAGTGGCCATATTCAGAAAGACCTGCCCTCCAACGTCCCCCAGATCGATAGCGTGCGGCGCAGCCTCCAGAAGGTCCAGGGCCAGAGCCGGTATTAGAGGCACACCCGCTGCGCGAGCAAAATCATTGGCAGTGCCCAATGGCATCAAGACCAGGCTGGCCTGATTCGGGTGCGCGGCTATGGCCTCGGCAACATCGCGTAATGTGCCATCACCGCCGCCGGCAATCAGTTGCGTATAGCCTGCGCTCAACGCTTCTTCCACCCACCGCTGCGCGTCCCCCGCCTCCCAAGTCAGTCGGACCGCCAGATCCCAACCCTGCTTGCGCTTACCTTCGATGGCCGCGCGGACCTCCTCGTTGAGTGCCTGCTTGCCATGCAGAATCAACAGCGCCTTGCGCTCACTCATTGTCGTAGCTCCTGATTGGAATTCATTCAGGAGATGTTGACCTCACTGCCCCCTATAAAGGTCGCAAGGCGTTGAGATTTTTCGAGGCGTGCAGGTTTGCGGTCCTACAGGGCGGGAAGTTTTCTTACGATATGTGAGGAATCGGCTCAATTGACCAACCGGGGCGATTGGTACACCTTGATGTCAGCGGTTATCTGTCATCAACAGCAAAGACACAGGGATGTGCAAGCAATGAGTAAACCCCGTTCAAGGGCTACAAAAAACGCACGCAATACGGGTTTCGGCTACCCAAACGGCATTGACGCAAGGAGCGGTTTTCTCCATGCAAACTCATGACATCAAGTTGCCGCTCAGCCCGGTAACGCCGTTCGCAGAAAGTCGCGCCAATCATCAGGCTGAATTCAACAACAACGCAAAACCCGCTTCAGGAGTTGATATGGAACCTCGCGTCATTGAACTGGAGACCCATCTGAAATACATCCGAAGAGACATGGATGAAGTGCGCAATGACGTCAAGTCCATCAAGCACAGACTGGCTTACTCGGCGGGCGGAACCGCTGTAGTCCTCGGGCTGTTGGGCTGGGTTGCCAATAGCCGCTTCGACCAGGTCGTGACACTTCTGCTTCGTTAGCGTTAGTCATACACGCAAGACCCGGCAAATTTACCGGGCTTGCGGCAAAGAGACATCGCGAGATCAGCTCAAGACTTCGCTCAGAGGAATGAAAACTACATATTCACCCTCGATCAACGTGCGATCTTCCAACACCTCAACCAGGCCATCAGCCCAGGCTGCACTGCGAAGTACACCTGAGCTCTGATTCTTGTAAATGATCGCCCGGCCATTCTCCAGACGACCACGCAAGTACTCTCGTCGGTTACCAGCCTTAGGCCAGACGAACCCGGCCGGCACCTGAAACTTCAGCGGCTCGACCTCTTTTACACCTTGACGGCGCAGGAGATAGGGCTTTGCCAACAAAGCAAAAGTGACCAGTGTCGACGCCGGGTTGCCGGGCAATCCAATCACAGGTACGCCACGAAAATGCCCGAATGTCAGCGGCTTGCCCGGTTTGATGGCGAGTTTCCACAGCGTGAGCTCGCCCTCTTCGCGCAAGGCCATGCCCAGGAAATCGGCTTCTCCTACAGACACCCCACCCGTGGAGAGGATCAGATCAACATCCTTCAACTCGCCGAGGCGGGCACGGGTGGTCRCCAAATCATCAGGAAGAATACCGGCATCGATGACTTCACAGCCCAGGCGTTGCAACCAACTGCACAGCAATACGCGATTGCTGTTGTAGATCTGTCCTGGGCCGAGGGCCTGGCCCGGTTCAACCAATTCATCTCCGGTTGAGAGAACCGCAACACGAACCTTGCGAATCACGTCCAGCTCAGCGCATCCCAGCGATGCCGCCAAGCCCTGCTCGATAGGCCCAAGCCGTGTGCCGGCCGACAAGACAAGCTCGCCAACCGTGGTTTCCTGACCTTGTGGCCGGATGTTTTGACCCGGATTCATGGATTCGAGGAACCGTACTCGCTCATCCGCCTGAACCTCGGCATTTTCCTGCATCTCGACACAGTCGGCGCCTGCTGGCACAGGCGCACCGGTAAAGATTCGGGCGCAGGTACCGGGCTTTAACGGTTCGGGCGCCTGACCGGCAAATATCTTCTGACTGACCACCAACGGTTCTCCCGTCCAGTCAGCGACACGCAAGGCGTAGCCGTCCATGGCACTGTTCGGCCAAGGTGGCAGATCAAGGTTCGAAACCAAGTCATCGGCGAGCACGCGCCCCTGAACCTGCGCCACCGGCAAGCGTTCACGCTCGCGGATGGGCGAGGCTTCTGCCATGTCCAGCAGACGCGCCAGCGCCACCTCGACAGGCATCAGGCTTCCGGTTTTACCCGGCTTACCCGCGGGATTCACAGGGTGCCGCCTGCTTCAGATGAGCCACGAAATTGCAGGGGCGATGGCGCGCATCCAGCTGTTCGGCAAGAATGCCATCCCAGCCGGTGCGCACGGCGTTGGTCGAACCCGGCAAGCAACAGACCAGCGTACCGTTGGCCAAACCGGCCAGCGCCCGGGACTGCACGGTCGAAGTGCCAATATCGGCAACAGAAATCTGCCGGAACAACTCACCAAAACCATCAACTTGTTTGTCCAGCAGGCAACTTACCGCCTCTGGCGTGCTGTCCCGTCCGGTGAACCCGGTACCGCCAGTGATCAGCACCACCTGCACCACCTCATCGGCAATCCAGTTGGCGACTTGCGCGCGAATTTTGTAGAGATCATCTTTAAGCAAAACCCGAGCGGCCAGGTTATGACCGGCGGCGCTCAAACCGTCGACAAAAACCTGTCCTGACGTATCGGTTTCCAGGGTTCGGGTATCGCTGACCGTCAGCACCGCGATATTAAGCGGCGCGAAAGGTACATCAGCCTTGGCTTTCATAGGCTCGTCCAGTTGTAGGAAAAACAGCTCGGTGTTATATCACAGCGCTTCACTTTTTCAGCGCCCCCATGGAGACCTGCCATGCCCCCTGACTCACCATTGCCGCCTTGCTCCATTTTGCTCCTGGCTGGCGGTCGTGGCCAACGCATGGGCGGTCAGGACAAGGGTTTGCTGGAATGGCACGGCGAGCCGCTGATCGCGCACCTGTATCGCAAGACCCGCGATCTGAGCGATGACCTGATTATTTCGTGCAACAGGAACCTGGACAAATACGCGCCTTACGCCGATCAAATGGTCCATGACGACGAAGGCGATTTCCCTGGACCCTTGGCGGGTATTCGCGCCGGCCTCAAGGCGGCCCGCCATCCTCTTCTGCTGGTGCTGCCCTGCGACGTACCTCGCATCAATGCCGCCCTGCTCCACAGCATGCGCGAAACCGCCCGCCAGCATCCGGACAAACCGTTGATGCTGCGCCAGGGCGCACACTGGGAACCGTTGCTGTGCATTATCCCTGTCGCACTCTGCTCGGCGTTCGACACGGCATGGAATGAAGGTGAACGCAGCCCGGGACGCCTCATGCGCAAACTGGAGGCCACCGCACTACAATGTGTAGACAACGACCCGCGACTGGCCAACCTCAATACCCCGGAACTGTTAAGCGCACACTCCGAGTCAGAACGACACTAGGCAAGGAACTTGCGTGCGTTGTATACGTCTCAAGCCCAGCAACCAAAGAATTCTTATTCGGAGACACGCTCATGACTCAACGGACCCTCGCCACTTTTATGCTCGCAGTGGGCCTAGCGACCTTGGCGGGCTGTGCATCGCCGTCAGTGATCACCTTGAATGACGGTCGCGAAATCCAGGCCATCGACACTCCATCGTATGATGAAAAGTCGGGCTTCTACGAATTCGAACAGCTGGATGGCAAGGAAACTCGCATCAACAAGGATCAGGTTCGCACCGTTAAAGAGTTGTAATTGTTACTGCACCTGCCAGATGCGACAAAGCCCGCTTGATGCGGGCTTTTTCGTGACCGGGATTTTTCACCACTGCAAGGTGATGGTGCTTTCAAACACCCTTTCCTGGCCGGTGACCGGATCCACAAACCGCAAGCCCTGAGCGAGCAGTTTCAGCGGGTTGGCGTAGTCATCTTCAACGTCCTTGAGCACCTGCGGGTAGAACGGATCATTGCAAATACTCGCGCCCAGCGCTGTCATGTGCACGCGCAATTGATGTTTCTTGCCCGTCACCGGGTAAAGCGCATATCGCCAGAGGTCTCCGTTCTTTTCCCGAACCTCGACTGCTGTCTCGGTATTGCTGACACCCGGACCTTCCTGCATGCGGAAAAACGGTTCGCCATCGATGAGTCGGCTTTTATGTACCAAAGGAAAGGCCCGTTCAGGCAATGCAGCGGCAATTGCCTCGTAGCGCTTTTCAATCTGTCGTGTCGGAAATAACGACTGATACGCTGAACGGCTCTGCGGGTTGGCGGAAAACAGAACCAACCCTGCCGTATGCCGGTCAATGCGATGCAGCGGCACCAGATGTGGGTTATCCAGTCGACGGATCAACCTTCGCAGCAGCGTTTGTTCCACATACTCGCCTGCCGGCGTCACCGGCAGAAAATGCGGCTTGTCTGCAACCACCAGATGCTCGTCGGCATAGAGGATCGACTCGACTACCGGAAGCGGCTTTTCGTCCGGCACCTCACGGAAATAATGAATCCGCAGGCCTTCCTTGTAAGGCAGATCGACCGCGATCGGCATTCCGTGCCGGTCGAGCACCCGACCGCGAGCCACTCTGTCCAGCCATTGTTCACGACCAATAGCGCTGAAGTGTTCACACAGGCAATCGATAACGGTCTGCCACGAACCTGGCGGCAAGTAGAGCGTGCTGGCCTGGTTGTGTGCAGCGGAAAAAGATGAAGTCGACATACGAAAGTTCTGACCCTCAATACAGGTCGGCATTATCCAACAGTGGCCGAGTCGAACCTAGCAGAGAATCCTCATGCCGGAATCTGTGTGCGCGCCGCCGCGTCAGTGAACTCCTTGAGCCAGCGCAGTACATCGACGGCTTCCCAGCGAGCGGGATCGTAAAGCGCGTACAACAACCCCTGATAGCCCACGACATCGAGTTGCCGGTGGTAACCCGCCCGCTGGAACAACGCTTCGATTTCGGCGAAACAGGTATTGAAATGCAGTTTGTTGAAGGGTGTTTTTCCCTCCGTCACCAGACCGTCCAGACGTAACTCGAGGACAGCCTCGCGCACAACATCGATCGACATCCGGTTCACGCTGTTTTTCAATTGTTCGACATTGACCACGATTCATCCCTCTCACGCCCGGAACTGCCTGCGCAAACCCGAAAACCCGGGATAACGAGGCAGCACCACGATGGCTGTATGCGCATACAGTATCCGAAGAGCAGCGATTAAGCCAAGGGGATCCATCGCAAAGTTCGACAGGCGGCATCACCGCCACCAGAAATACCGCTTAACGCAAGAACGCCACCACCTCGTCGGAATCGAACGGCCAACCCAGCTCAGCGCCGGTATCGATTCTTCGCAAGACAGGAATACGCAGACTGTAGGCTGCGAACCAGGTTTCATCGTCAGCGATATCTACCAGTTCGACCAGCAGACCGTGTTCGACAAAGGGCATCAGCATGGCTTCGGCCACTTCACAGAGATGGCACCCCAGGGTGCCGAACAGCTGACATTCAGGAAGCATGAGCGCTCAACCGAAAAAATTAAGTGACTATTCTAGGCCTGCCCCGAAAAACCGTCGAGCCATTGCATCTTCTGCCCTGGAGGATGAATCGCAAGGGCGGGCGGTATAACCCTGATGCAAATCAGTCGCCGCTTGTGCCATTTAAGCAATGCTCACGTTTTTTTTGCTTCTACGCTTGAGTAGCCAGCGTCTATCAGCGGAGTGTTTTGTGTTTGCCAATCTCTTGATTATTCTCGTTTCTTCACTGGTGGTCATCGCGCTGTTCCAGCGTCTGCGATTGCCCCCGGTCCTGGGTTATCTGTGCGTGGGGCTAATGGTTGGCCCGACCGCCTTCAACTGGGTGAAACAAAGCGAAGGGCTGCCCTACCTTGCCGAGTTAGGCGTGGTGTTCCTGCTGTTTTCGCTCGGTCTTGAGTTCTCCCTGACGAAAATGATCGCACTACGCCGGGTAGTGTTTGGTCTTGGCAGTTTGCAAGTGCTTGCAAGCGGACTGCTGCTGGGTGCTTTGCTGATGATGTTCGGGATGCCGGTGACCGCCGCGCTGTTACTGGGTGCGGGACTGGCGCTGTCATCCACCGCCATTGTCAGCAAGGAGCTGACCAGCCTTGGCGAGATTTTCAGTAGTCATGGCCAGAATGCCATCGCCGTATTGCTGTTTCAGGACGTAGTGGCAGTATTGCTGTTGACCCTGGTACCCGTATTCGCCGGCAACAGTGATCAGGCCTGGTATTGGGCGCTGCCTCTGACACTGGTGAAGACCGTGGTGTTGTTCGTCGGTCTACTGCTGGTCAGCCGCTGGCTATTACCAAGATTGTTCCATGAAGTCGCCGCCGCCCGCTCTGCCGAACTGTTCGTACTGCTGGCGCTGGTGATTGTTTTGCTGACGGCCTGGCTGACTCACCTACTGGGTCTTTCCCCCGCCTTGGGCGCGTTTCTCGCTGGCATGCTTTTGGGCGAAAGTCATTACCGGCATCAGGTCGAGGCCGATATCCGCCCGTTTCGCGACATTCTGCTCGGGGTGTTCTTCGTCAGCATCGGCATGCTGATCGACTTGAATTTGTTCGCCAGCCACGCCCTGCTGATCCTTGGCCTGACACTGGGATTGCTACTGATCAAGGGCACCGTGGTGGCGCTGCTGGTCAAATGGCGTGGCAGCGATGGCGAAACCGCCTGGCGCAGCGGCCTCGCACTGGCCCAGGGGGGTGAGTTCTGCTTTGCACTGATAGCGCAGATGCAACAAAGCGATCTGATACCCGCGCAACTCGGCAGCCTGCTGCTGGCCGCTACGTTCTGTTCGATGCTGGTCACGCCACTGATGCTGCGCGCAACCCCGTCTATCGCAAAGCACCTGCATCGCAAGTCCAACAAGGAAGCACAACTCGAAGAAATCAGCGCGCTTAACGCCGATCTCGACAAGCATGTCGTCATCTGTGGTTACGGGCGCGTTGGTCAGTCGATCGGGCGCTGTCTACGCCAACAGCAGCAACCTTACATTGCACTGGACCACGATTCGGTAAGGGTCGAGGAAGCGGCCGTCAGCGAAAGCTGCGTACATTACGGAGACTCGCGTCGAGGTGAATTACTGGTTGCCGTAGGACTGGCCCGCGCCAAACTGTTGGTGATCGCGGTGGACCAGACCGACATCGCGCTGGAGATACTCAAGGAGGCACGCAGGGTCAATTCGAGTGTGCCGATTCTGGTCCGTACCCGGGACGACAGCCAGTTAACCGAATTGAAAGAGGCCGGCGCCAGCGAAGTCGTACCGGAACTGCTGGAGTCCAGCCTGATGCTCGCCTCCCATGCACTGATCATGCTGGGACTGCCCGCCCATCAGGTACAGGAGCGGGCTGATCAGATACGACATGATCGCTACCGGATGTTGCACGACTTTTATCCCGGGGCCGAAGATGCAGAGAAGTGATTCAGTCCTGACTGACGGCGCCGATCTTGTGTACCGACAAGTCCGCGCCGTAATACTCCTCTTCCTGACTCAGGCGCAGCCCATGGAACGCCTTGATCGCTCCATACACCGCAAAACCACCGGCCAGCGCCACAACCACACCCAGAGAAGTACCGATCAACTGACTGACCAAACTCACCCCACCCAAGCCGCCCAAGGCCGTCTGGCCAAAAATCCCGCAGGCAATTCCGCCCCACACGCCACACAGACCGTGCAAAGGCCACACACCCAGCACATCGTCGATATGCCATTTGCCCTGCGCCGCGGTAAAGCACCAGACGAAAAGTGCCCCGGCAATGGCGCCGGTCAGCAGAGCGCCCACGGGGTGCATCAGGTCGGAACCGGCGCAGATGGCCACAAGTCCGGCCAGTGGGCCGTTGTGCAAAAAGCCTGGGTCATTGCGCCCGACGATAAGCGCCGCCATGGTTCCACCGACCATGGCCATCAGCGAGTTCACCGCCACCAACCCGCTCACGCCTTGCAAGGTCTGGGCACTCATGACGTTGAAGCCAAACCAGCCCACTATCAGAATCCACGAGCCCAACGCGAGAAAGGGAATGCTCGATGGTGCAAACGCCACCAGGCGACCGTCGCGATAGCGCCCTTGTCGTGGCCCGAGCAACAATACCGCCGCGAGTGCCAACCAGCCGCCCATGGCATGGACCACTACCGAGCCTGCAAAATCATGGAAGCCGGCACCGAATCGCGCCAGCAACCACGCTTGCAAACCATAATTGCCGTTCCAGATCATCCCTTCGAAAAAGGGATAGATGAACGCCACAATCAGCGCGGTCGCGCACAACTGCGGGACAAATCTGGCGCGCTCGGCGATGCCGCCGGAAATGATCGCCGGAATGGCCGCTGCAAAGGTCAGCAGAAAGAAGAACTTCACCAGCCCGTAACCATGGTCGGCGTTGATCACCGCCGCCGGTTGCAGAAAGGTGACCCCATAGGAAATCCAATAGCCTATAAAGAAGTAGGCCAAAGTCGAAATGGCGAAGTCGCTGAGAATCTTCGACAAGGCGTTAACCTGGTTCTTTTGCCGAACCGTGCCGACCTCAAGAAAAGCGAAACCGGCGTGCATGGCCAACACCATGACTGCACCAATAAGGATGAACAGTGTGTTGGAGCTGTGGACCAGACTGTCCACAGCACTTTGCAGATTTTCCATGGATTGGCAGACCTTAAGGCTGAAAAAGCACCAAAGCGGTTCGCGCAGGCGATGTACGCACCAAGTTGCGGCTTATCCGGATCGAACCGTTGATCCCCGTGAACCGCTTTGGCGCAAAAGATCGAAACCTTCGCGCGAGTTTTAATTGTTTGAGTAGCGGTTTTCCTGATTTCATGCCCGGCAACAGCGCAGCGGCGCCGGGAACGCACCACGACATAGCAAAAGTTGTACCAGTCATTTGTACTGAACCTTCACGCAAGGCTCATACTCGAACCCATCAGAAGCCACTACGGAGATCCACCCATGGCCAGCATCAAGGCAAAGACTGCTCAAGAAATCCTGATGAACGACTTTCAAACACTGGTCAGCGACACCGAACGGTTGCTGGAACACACTGCCACCCTCGCCGGCGATCAGGCTGATGAGCTGCGCAACCAGATCCACGACAGCCTGTTGCGTGCCCGGGAAACCTTGAAGCTGACCGAAGACTCGTTACGCGAGCGCGGTCAGGCCGCCGTTACCGCTACCGAGGATTACGTTCAGGCCAACCCATGGCAATCGGTCGGGATTGCCGCCGGGGTGGGTTTCCTCATTGGCCTGTTAGCTTCTCGGCGCTGATATGTCTATCGGCGAATCCAGCTCGTCTGCGACGGGCACAAGCGCTTCATCGCGGCGCCTGGGGGCCGCTTTTCTCGGACTGTTGCACAGCCATGTCGAACTGTTTGGCATCGAGTTGCAGGAGCAAAAGGCTCGCACCGTAAGCCTGCTGTTGTTTGCAGGCCTGGCGCTGGTCTTTGCATTGCTGCTATTGGTGGGGTTGTCGGCTCTGGTGATGATTGTGTTTTGGGACACCTATCGCCTGCCCGCCATCATCGGGCTCTGTGTGTTCTATGCCCTTGCCTCCATATTCTGTGCGTTCCGTTTGAAAGCGGCGATCTTCGATGAGTCTTCGCCCTTCCATGGCACCCTGGAAGAATTGGCCAATGATCGGGAGCGCCTGCTGCCATGAGCCTGCCTGAACTGCCGCACAACAGCTCGCGTACGGAAATGCGCAAGGCGCTGATTCGCCTGCGCATGGAAATGCACCGTCAGGAAATTCGCCACGAATCCAGGGAACTGCTGCTGCCCTTGCAGCGGATACGCGGGATGTCGCAAGACTTCCAGAGCAGCTTTGGCATCAAGCATGCCCCGCTCTGGGGCGTGGCGGCGGTTACCCTGTTGGGATTTTTGACCGGAAAAAGTACCAGAAACGGCGGCGTCAGCAGCCTCACTCGCCTGGTTCGTCTGGGCACCAGCCTCGGGCCCCTGATCAAGCTGGTCCTGCAAAGCAATTCGCGTAAAGACTAAATAGCCACTCTCTGGCTGCATTCTAGCCACACCACCGGGATGAACCTCTTTTATCGAGGGGTTCAATCCTGTGTGCCCACCCGGTGACCAGGCGAGTCCAAAAACAAGACTTGTCTCACCACCGGGCAGTTTTTCGACAATGGTGAGCGACTGCTGCTCATCGACATCGACGCCGCCGGGCTCTAGGCTAAGGGATCAGTCACCTGACGGAGAGACCCGCCTTGGATTGGCAAACCCTGCTTACCCGCGAACGCCTCGGAAAACCTCTGCACAGCCCGGAAGAACTCGGTCGCAGCCCTTTCCATAAAGACCATGACCGCATTATTTTCTCAGGCGCTTTTCGCCGGCTGGGACGCAAGACCCAAGTCCATCCGGTCACCAGCAACGATCACATCCACACGCGCCTGACCCACTCGCTGGAAGTCAGCTGTGTCGGCCGCTCGTTGGGCATGCGTGTCGGTGAAACCATTCGCAGCGCCCTGCCCGAATGGTGCGATCCGAGTGATCTGGGGATGGTGGTGCAGTCGGCCTGCCTGGCCCATGACATCGGCAATCCACCCTTCGGTCACTCCGGCGAAGACGCCATCCGTCACTGGTTCCAGCAGGCCGCGGGCCGTGGCTGGCTGGATGACATGAGCGAAGTCGAACGTAATGATTTTCTGAACTTCGAAGGCAACGCCCAAGGTTTCCGCGTCCTCACTCAATTGGAGTATCACCAGTTCGACGGTGGTACGCGGTTGACGTACGCCACACTGGGTACGTATCTGAAGTATCCCTGGACGGCAAAACACGCTGACTCACTGGGCTACAAGAAGCACAAGTTCGGCTGTTATCAGAGCGAACTGCCGTTGCTGGAGCAGATCGCCCATAAACTCGGCCTGCCACAACTGGAGGAGGAGCGCTGGGCACGCCATCCATTGGTGTATCTGATGGAAGCCGCCGATGACATCTGCTACGCACTGATCGACCTGGAAGACGGCCTGGAAATGGAGTTGCTGGAGTACGCCGAAGTCGAGTCTTTGCTGCTCAACCTTGTGGGCGACGATCTTCCGCAAACCTATCGCCAACTGGGCCCATTGGATTCGCGTCGACGCAAGCTGGCAATTCTGCGAGGAAAAGCCATCGAGCATCTGACCAATGCCGCTGCTCGCGCCTTCGTCGAACAACAGGATGCCTTGCTGGCCGGCACGCTACCCGGCGATTTGGTGGAGCACATGCATGGCCCGGCCAAGCGCTGCGTCTTGAACGCCAAAGACATGGCCAGAAAAAAAATCTTCCAGGACAAACGCAAGACGCTGCATGAAATCGGCGCCTACACCACGCTGGAGATTCTTCTGAACGCTTTCTGCGGGGCGGCACTGGAACAACACAACGGTCGAACGCCGTCGTTCAAAAGTCGCCGCATCCTCGACCTGCTGGGCAACAATGCGCCCGATCCTCGCGGTCCTTTGCACACTTCATTCCTGCGCATGATCGACTTCATCGCCGGCATGACTGACAGCTACGCCAGTGAAATGGCCCTGGAAATGACCGGTCGTTCAAACCGCGGATAAATGCCCATCGACCCGCTGTTCAGATCGTCTGAGGAGCGGTTCGATATTCATTCGCACTTCAGCACCAACAGAATCGCCCTACACCTTGTGCAGAGCCGACTGATCGATTGCTCTCCCTGCTCGCGCAATAATCACCTTCCACTCTGATCGACAGATCAAGCATGAAAAATGTCAGGTCCAAACACAATTGGCGCATCTTGCTGGTGGAAGATCATCCCTTTCAGCTTAAAGCGACCCAATACCTGCTTGAGAGTTATGGCTTCACCCAACTCACCGCTACGGACAGTGCAGAGAGCGCTTTGCACCAGATGCTTGAGTCTTCGCACCCCTTCGACATTCTCCTGTGTGATCAATGTCTGCCTGACCTCACAGGCCTCGACTTGATCGAACTCGCCAGCCGCCGGGGAATGATCAAGCAGGCGATACTCCTGAGTAGCCTGACACCCGGCGAACTGGACAAACTTAAAAAAACGGCCGATGAGTACAATCTACCTTTGCTGGGCTACTTGATTAAACCCTTGAAACAATCAGACTTTAGAAACCTGTTGACCCGGGCCTCGCTATAAAAACCCACTACTAAAAATACACTTAGCACACAAACAACCCATTTAAAATAAACACCACAATCACCCCAACACTTAATACAACACTTTTATTGATCCTCATTCAAAACCTAGTTGGACCGTAGTCCGATTCCTCTTCGACTGTAGGACTTTTCCTATATCACTGCTATCTGCCTGTCGGTTCATGCGCCCCCTCAACTATCTGAGCTATGGTGCGCGCTTTATTTGAGCTCGCATGGGATCTGATTATGAACTCCGTTTTTATTGTCGACGATCACCCCGTTATCCGTCTTGCCGTCCGAATGTTGCTCGAACATGAGGGTTATAAAGTCGTCGGCGAAACTGATAATGGGGTCGACGCCATGCAGATGGTTCGAGAATGCATGCCGGACCTGGTCATTCTCGACATCAGCATTCCCAAACTGGACGGACTGGAAGTTCTCTCCCGTTTCAACGCCATGTGTACCCCGTTAAAAACCCTGGTATTAACGGCTCAGTGCCCGACATTGTTCGGTATTCGCTGCATGCAGTCCGGCGCGTCGGGTTATGTATGCAAACAGGAAGACCTCAGTGAACTGGTGAGTGCCATCAAGGCGGTGCTCTCAGGCTACAACTACTTCCCCAGTCAGGCGTTGAATCCTGTCCGTAGCGATGACACGCGATACGCCGACCTGGAGCTCTTCAAGTCAGTCAACGACCGGGAGTTGATGGTATTGCAACTGTTTGCACAAGGCCGTACCAACAAGGAAATTGCCAAGGGCATGTTCCTCAGTAACAAGACTGTCAGCACCTATAAAAAGCGCTTGATGCAAAAACTCAAAGCCAAATCACTGGTTGAACTCATCGATATGGCAAAACGTAACGCCTTAGTGTGAGAGCCCGGATGCCCAGTCGTATAAAGGATTATCTAATACTGATAACTGCAGGCTTATGTCTGAGCACCTCAGTGTCTGCGACACACTCCGCCAGCGAGCATTACACCCTGCTCAGTCGCTCAATGGCCGGTCACATGGAAGTCCAACTGGATAAATCACAACGGCAATGGCTCAACAACAAACGTGAACTGACTCTGGGCACTTCAGCCCCCGATTACCCGCCTTTCGACCTGACCAACAGCGGCAGCGACTATGAAGGTTTCACTGCCGATTACGCGGGCATCCTTGGCAAGGTCACCGGCCTGCCCATCAAGGTTCAGCGCTACGCGTCCCGAGAAAACGCGATCGAAGCGCTGGAAAACGGTGAGGTCGATATGCTTGGCAGTGCCAATGGGTTTGAGGCACGCAACGCCGACATTGTGCTTTCCACACCTTACGCTGCGGACCAACCGGTTCTGGTGACACGAGAAGGAGAAACCCGATCCCTGAACGATGGCCTGGCCGGGTTGCGGTTGAGCATGGTGTACCACTACTTGCCGATGGAAGAAGTCCAATCCCTGTATCCAAAGGCAATTATCTCAACCTTCCCCTCTTACCAGAATGCAATCAACGCTGTCGCGTTCGACCAGGCTGATGTCTTTCTCGGTGACACCATTTCAACCCATTACCTGATTAACAAGGGTTACCTGAACAACGTCCGGATGGCCAACTTCGGTAAACACGAAGTCCACGGATTCAGTTTTGCCGTGCACCAGAACAACCCGGAACTACTTGGGATCATCAACGCGACTCTGAATGCCACTCCCACCAGCGAGCGAGAAAACATCGCCAAACGCTGGAGTGCAGGCAGTGACATCCTGCTCACCGATCACAAGCTGCAACTTACCGGTCGCGAAGAACGCTGGCTGGCGCAACATCCAGTGGTTCGCGTGGTGGTCAATGAGGCGTTTGCGCCGCTGACGTTTTTCGACGATGAAGGCAACTTTCGAGGTGTTACCGCCGACCTGCTCGAGTTGATCAGGTTGCGCACCGGCTTGCGCTTCGAGATCCATCGCAGCCGAAGCGATGACGAGATGATCGAGCGAATCAGTCATCATCAGGCCGACTTGATTGCCGCCCTGCTGCCCAGCGCACAACGTGAAACGCTGCTGAACTTCAGCCGCCCCTACCTGGAAAACTCCTTTGTCCTGCTGACACGCAAAGTGGCCGACACCCCGACCGACCTCACGCAATTTTCGGGCAAGCGCCTGACGATTGCCCAAGGCAATCCGATGGTGGATTACCTGCATCGCGAGTTCCCGCACGTCAATCTGATCGAAACCCCAGACACCTTCAGTGCCGTGCAGTCAGTTGCAGAGGGGCAGGCTGAAGGCGCCGTAAACTCGCTGGTGATCGCCAACTACTTCATCTCATCCAGAATCTTCGAGCAGCCCCTTCAGATCAGTTCCACCCTTGGCACGCAGCAGGCTGCGTTCTCCCTGGCAACAGGACGTGATGCCAAAGAACTGAGCGCCATCCTCGACAAGGCATTGCTGAGCATTACCCCGCAGGAGCTGGGCATTATCAACAGCCGCTGGCGGGGATACTCGTCGACTACGCAAAACACCTGGCGCAGCTATCACCGGGTGTTCTATCAAGTGGTGATTGGTGTTGGTGTGCTACTGCTGATTTCTGTTGCCTGGAACGCTTACATGCGTCGCCAGATAAAACAGCGTCAGGCGGCCGAGCTCGCGCTGAATGATCAACTTGAGTTCATGAGATCACTGGTCAATGGCACGCCTCATCCAATCTACGTGCGTGATCGACAGGGATTGCTGCAAAGCTGCAACGACAGTTACCTGGAAGCCTTCAGTACGAAATACGAAGACGTCATCGGCAAAAGTGTCATTCAGGGCAGTATGAGCAATGCGTTCGAGGCTCAGGAATATCAGGCTGACTATCAGCGCGTCGTGAGTGAAGGTACACCGTTGATTCTCGACCGCACCCTGCAAATCGGCAGTCGCAAGCTGACGATTTATCACTGGGTTCTACCTTACCGGGACTCGAGCGGTGAAGTGCAGGGCATCATTGGCGGCTGGATCGACATCAGCGAGCGGCGACAACTGTTCGAAGATCTTCGAGCGGCCAAGGAACGCGCCGATGAAGCGAACAGAGCCAAAAGCACTTTTCTGGCGACCATGAGCCATGAGATCCGCACCCCGATGAATGCAATCATCGGCATGCTGGAACTGACCCTCAAACGTATCGAGCCGGCTCATCCGGACCGCCCCGCCATTGACGTCGCATACAACTCGGCGAAAGACCTGCTGGAACTGATCGGGGACATTCTCGATATTGCGCGCATCGAATCCGGGCATCTGAGTCTGAATCCGGAGCGCGTCAACCTGGGTGAAACGGTGGCATCGGTGGTCAGGATCTTCGACGGGCTCGCCCGGCAGAAAAACCTGCGCCTGTTGCTGGACTTCAGTCCTGCCCATCCGCCAACCGATGTCCTGTTAGACCCGATGCGCTTCAAGCAGGTGTTGTCCAATCTGGTCAGCAACGCCATCAAGTTTACCGAACAGGGTCAGGTCCTGATTGTGGTTGAGTCACAGGCCACTGACGAGCCCGAGCGGGTCTTGCTGCGCGTGCAGGTCAAGGACAGCGGAATGGGGATCAGCGAGCAGGATCAACAGCGTTTGTTCGAGCCATTCGCTCAGGCGACCCATAGTGCGCAGTCGACCCGAGGGGGCGCTGGGCTGGGTCTGGTGATCAGTCGCACGCTGTGCGAGATGATGGGCGGCAGCCTGCAATTGCGTAGCCAGCCCGGTGCCGGCACTCAAGTCGAAATATTGCTGCATCTGGCAACATTGCCGCCAGAGCTGATGCCGAAAACCGTCGAAGCGTCTATTCAGCCTACCTCAACCCCATTGAACGTCCTGGTGGTCGACGATCATCCGGCCAATCGCTTGCTCATGTGTCAGCAACTGGAGTTTTTGGGGCATCGCTATAGCGCAGCAGCAGAGGGCGAGGCCGGATTCGCGGCATGGAAGCACGGACAGTTCGATCTGGTCATTGTTGATTGCAACATGCCGATCATGAACGGCTACGAATTGGCCCGGCTAATTCGTCAATACGAACAGCAACAGCCGCGCGCGGTCTGCACCTTGTTGGGTTTTACCGCCAATGCACAGCCGGAAGAAATACAACGCTGCAAACAGGCAGGGATGGACGACTGCCTGTTCAAACCCCTCAGTTTGACGGCCTTGAGGCAGTGGATTGAACGTATCAAGCCGATCGCCCGCGACCCGGCGTTCAGCCTCGAAGGGCTGCAACTGCTGACCGGCGGTAATCCGAAGCTGGATCACCGCTTGTTGTCCGAACTGCTGAAAAGCAATCGTCTGGACCGTGAGCAATTGCGGGCGCTGTCCCAGTGCAAGGACCGCCAGTCTTTCCTCGACTTCGCTCACAAAATCAAGGGGGCGGCCCGAATCGTCCACGCGTGTCGATTGATCGACAGCTGTGAAGCGCTCGAAATCGCCTGCCATGAAGTGTTCCACCCCGAAACCGTAGCCAACTGCACTAAAGCCATCGAGCGCGCCATGCTCGAACTGGAGCAAGCCTTGCAACAACAAATAGGGCATAACGACAAAAGCAGAACGATGGAGCATTAACTATGCTTGAGCGTTGAGCAGTGTGTTCACCCTCATGGAGAGACCCGTAATGCCAAGCTCACTGCGCTCCGATCAACGCCGATTTCCGTTACACGTCCATATCAGCGTGATGTTTACCTTCTTGCTGCTGCTAACGGGCGTGGTGTTGGGCATTTTCAATTACCGGCAAACCACGCAGATCATCCTGTCCAGCAGCGAAAAACTCTTCAACCGGATCGAGCAGGATGTCCGGCTGGATCTGCAAGCCACCTATGTACCGATCCGCCACCTGTTGAGCTTGCTAGTGGACAACCCGGCGACCGAAGCGTCGGCGCTGGAGCAACGGCTCGCGCTGCTGAAACCCTTTAGCCAGTCGCTCAAAGACAATCCCAACCTGGCCTCGCTGTATCTGGGTTACAGCAATGGCGACTTTTTCATGGTGCGTCCTCTGCGCATCCCGGCCGTGAAAGCTCTCACCAATGCCCCGGACACGGCGGCCTATCAAGTCTGGAGCATCGAACACCCGGCCGGCGGTGGAAAGGTGCGGTCCCAGTCTTTGTTTTTTGATCAGAACCTGGCCCTCATCGACCGCCAGGATACCCCCGACGAAACCTTCGATCCGCGCACACGCGCCTGGTTTAGCAGCGCTCGCAGCGATGAGGACCAGATCACCACCGAACCCTATGTATTTTTCTCCACTCACGATGTTGGCACCACCCTGGCCCGGCGCAGCGGCGCGAACGCAGTGATGGGCGCCGACCTCACCCTCGCCGAACTGTCGGCGACGCTGGCCAAACATGTGGTGACCCCGCACACAGAAATCGTGCTGTTCGATGGCGAAGGCAATGCCGTTGCCTATCCCGACAGCAACAGGCTGATCGTCGACGACCAGACCGTACGCTTGATCAAGGCAGCCGATTTGAATCCGGCACTCGGTGCCCTGCTCACCCGTCCGCCAGAAGGTAATCGCCTGGATACCGCGGGTCGCCAATGGATTGTGGCCCGCAGCAGCATGAAGGAAGGCGGGCCTGAAGGATTACAGCTGGCGCTGTTGGTGCCGGAAGATGAATTGCTCGTCGATGCCTATCGCATGCGCTGGCAAGGCGCAGTGATCACTCTGGCAACGTTGCTGCTGTGCCTGCCGCTGGGGTGGCTCACCTCCAGAGTTCTGGTCAAGCCTCTGCGTTCACTGGTGCAGGAAGCCGACGCGATCCGCAGTTTCAATTTCAACTTTCCTGTCAGCCAACGCTCACCCGTGCTGGAAGTCGACCAACTGAGCGTGTCGATGGCGCGCATGAAGGACACCCTGGCGAGCTTTTTCCAGATCACCGACAGCCTGAGTGCCGAGACCCGTTTCGCCCCGTTACTGCAACGGGTGTTGTTCGAAACCGTGAAAATCGGGCAGGCTCAGGCGGGTCTGATTTACCTGCGCGAACAGGATAGCGACCGCATGGAGCCTCACGGCCTGGTTATCAACGAGACCGCCGAGGCATTACCTGCATTCGGGATTCACGGCCACGAACTCCAGAACCCGCAGAGCCCTCAGTGGATGCAGCAGTTGTCGAACGCCGACAATGTCGTCACCAGCCTGAACTTCGAAAACGCCGCCGACCTGCAAAAGGTGGTGCTTGCGCTGGAAAGCCCACGGGTTCATTTGATCGGTATCCGGTTACACAACCGGCATAACGAAACCGTCGGCCTGCTGATCCTCTTGCTGGCCGACAGCGGCACACAACACGACCTGGAAAAGCTTCGCCCGGACCGCATTGCGTTTCTCCAGGCGGTGTCAGGCGCGGCGGCGGTGAGTATTGAAAGCCAGCGCCTGCAAGCCAGACAGAAACAGTTGCTGGACTCTTTCATACAACTGCTGGCTGGGGCGATCGATGCCAAAAGTCCTTACACCGGCGGGCATTGTCAGCGGGTGCCGGCGTTGACGCTGATGCTCGCTCAGGCTGCTGCCGCCAGTCAGGAGCCGGCCTTCAGCGGCTATCAGCCTACGGAAGATGAGTGGGAAGCCCTGCACATCGCGGCATGGCTGCACGACTGTGGCAAGGTCACCACCCCTGAGTATGTGGTCGACAAGGCCACCAAACTTGAAACCCTGAACGACCGCATCCACGAAATCCGCATGCGTTTCGAAGTGCTCAAGCGCGATGCCTGGATCAATTATTGGCAGGCCATTGCCCAAGGGGGTGACGAGCATCACCTGGCCGAATTGCGCAATGCCATTCTGGCGGGACTGGACGATGATTTTGTGTTCATCGCCCACTGCAATCTGGGCGGTGAAGCCATGGCCGAAGCCGACCTGCAACGTTTGCGCGGCATTGCTCAACGTACCTGGACCCGAACCCTGGATGATCGGCTCGGGGTTTCATGGGAAGAGAACCGCCGCCAGGAACGAACGCCGGCGCCGACGCTGCCCGTCAGCGAGCCGTTGCTCGCGGACAAACCCGAGCACCTGTTCGAACGTGCCGAAAGCGAACTGATCCCGGATGGCAATCCGTGGGGATTCAAGCTCGAAGTACCGCACTACAAGTACAACCGTGGCGAACTCTACAACCTGAGCATTACCCGAGGCACGCTGACTCGCGAAGAGCGTTACATCATCAATCACCACATGGTGCAGACGATCCTGATGCTCAGCCGCCTGCCCTTTCCCGAGCACCTCAACAACGTCGCGGAAATCGCCGGCGGCCATCACGAGAAAATGGACGGCACCGGTTATCCCAAACAGTTGAAGCGTGAAGAAATGAGCCTGCCGGCACGCATGATGGCGATTGCCGATATTTTCGAAGCGCTGACCGCTGCCGATCGCCCCTACAAGAAGGCCAAAACCTTGAGCGAGGCCTTGGGCATCATGGCCAACATGTGCCGTGACGCCCACATCGACCCGGAGTTGTTCGGGCTGTTCATCAACGCACACATATATTTGCAGTACGCAGAACGATTCCTCGATCCTCAGCAGATTGACGTTGTTGACCGGTCAAGCCTGTTGGTCAGGGCAGGCTTGAGTGCATGATCAGCAATCGGTCAGGCGCAGAAAAATCACCGCCAGCTGCTCGATACCGGCCTGATCTTCAGCGCTAAAACGCGCCAGTCTTGGGCTGTCGAGGTCCAGCACACCGACCAATCGACCGTCCTTGACCAACGGAACAACCAGTTCGCTGTTCGATGCGCTGTCGCAGGCGATATGCCCGGGAAATGCATGCACGTCTTCAACCAATTGAGTCTGCAAGGTCGACGCAGCCGTCCCGCACACGCCGCGACCAAATGGAATCCGCACGCAGGCGATTTGCCCCTGGAAAGGACCGAGCACCAGTTCTTCGTTACGATTGAGGTAGAAACCGGCCCAGTTCAGGTCATCGAGCTGGTTGAACAGGAATGCCGAGAACTGTGCAGCATTGGCGATAAAATCACGCTCATCCGCCAGCAACGATTCCAGCTGCGCCCACAACATGCCGTAACCATCCAGGCCTTGGCCGCTCTTCTGTAAATCAATCATGCTTTGTGCTCCAACAGCTTGAGCCCGACCCAATAGCGGGCAAATTGATAGGCGCAACGGCCATTGCGATTGCCTCGGCCCGTGGCCCAACGCACCGCGAGGATGTCCAACTCTTCGTTACGCTGCCACTCAAGCCCGGCTTTATCGGCCAGTTGACCGATCCAGTGTTCGACTACGTTGAGGAAATGTTCCTGAGTAAACGGATAAAACGACAGCCACAAACCGAAGCGGTCCGACAGCGCGATCTTGTCTTCCACCGCCTCGCTGGGGTGCAGTTCGCCGTCGACTCTTTTCCAGTTTTCGTTATCGCTTTCCTTTTCCGGCACCAGGTGACGACGGTTGGAGGTGGCGTAAAGCAGAACGTTATCCGGTGCCTGTTCAAGGGAGCCATCGAGTACGCTCTTAAGTACGCGATAATCGCCCTCGCCCGACTCGAACGACAGGTCATCGCAGAACAACACGAAGCGCTGCGGCAACTTGCCGATTTGCTCGACCACTCGCGGCAGGTCCGCCAGGTGATCGCGCTCGATCTCAATCAGGCGCAAACCGGCGTGGGCATGTTCGGCGAGCAAGGCACGCACCAGCGACGATTTACCGGTACCGCGCGAGCCCCAGAGCAAAGCGTGGTTGGCCGGCATGCCGTCGATGAACTGTTGGGTATTGCGCCCCAACTGCTCCAGTTGCCGGTCGACACCGATCAGGTCGGACAGACGCATGTCGAGGCTGACGTGCAGGGGCAACAGAAAACCGCTGCGCCCCTCGCGCTGCCAGCGCGCGGCCAGGCATTGGTTCCAGTCGATGGTTTGTCGAGGTGCGGGCAGCAGCGGCTCGATACGGGCCAAAACAGCATCGGCGCGTTCAAGAAAAGCATTCAATCGAGCGTCCACGTCTTCTCCTCGGGCACGTTCACAGTGATGATGGCGATACAGCGACGAATACACAGCGTTCGGTGCCCGGCTCAACCCTTGCTCAAGGGTTCGCGAGAACATCGGTATCCCTGCATGATCGACTATGCTTGAGCAGCGAAAAAAAACGGAAGTGGTTCAACACCCCATGGATATCAAATTCACCCACCGGCTGTCATACAAGCAAGCCAAGCTGACTGTGCTGGTCGGTTTCATTCTGGGCACGCTGCTCAGCCTGCTGCAAATAAGCATCGATTATGCCAGCGAAGACGCCTCCATCAACCGCGAAATACGGTCTTTGCTGGAAATCAGCCATAATCCCGCCTCGCGCATCGCCTACAACATCGACGCCGAACTCGCCCAGGAACTGACCCTGGGCCTGCTGCGCTCACCGGCGATCATCAGCGCTAAACTGACCGATAACCGTAATACCGTGCTGGCCAGCGTCAAGCGTTCAGGTACGCAAAGCGGTTATCGAGTGATCAGCGACTTCCTGTTCGGCGCCCATCGGCACTTCGAAGACCGCCTCTTTCTCGATCACCTGCCAAACGAATCCCTCGGGACCTTGCAACTGGAAGTCGATACCTACGCCTTCGGTAGCCGCTTCCTGCGCCGGGCCGAAGTGACGCTGCTCAACGGCTTCGCTCGAAGCCTGATCCTGACAGGCATTCTGCTCGCGCTGTTCTACGTGATGCTGACCAAACCCTTGGTGCAGGTCATTCGCGAACTCAGTGGCCGCGATCCGCGTAGCGTGGAGCCACCCAGAGTTGAATGCCCGCCGGGGCATGAAAACGATGAAATCGGCGTGCTGGTCAAAGCCGCCAACGAACAATTCGAAAACACCGCCACCGAAATCCATCAACGACGCAACGCCGAAAACCGCCTGACCGACTACCTCAGTCAACTGGAAAGCATCGTTTCGACGCGTACCGCTGAGCTCAAGGCAACCAATGCCAGGCTCAGCCAATCCAATCGGGAGCTGGAAATCGCACGCACCACCGCCATCGATATGGCCGAAGCACGCTCAGTGTTTGTGGCCAACATGAGCCATGAAATACGCACGCCCCTCAACGGCCTGTTAGGGATGATCGCGCTGTCACTGGACGGCCCGCTCACTGCCGAGCAGCAGCAACAGCTGTCGATCGCTCATGACTCAGGCAAAGTGCTGGTCGAACTGCTCAACGATATTCTCGACCTGTCGAAATTCGATGCCGGTCAGCTTGAACTCGAGCACATTCCCTTCGACCTTGGCTCGTTGGTCGAAGACACCGCCAACCTGTTGTCCCAGAATGCGGCGCCGAGCGTGGAGCTGACGTGCCTGATCGATCCGCAATTTCCGGCGCAGGTGCTGGGGGACCCGACCCGAGTGCGGCAGATCGTCAGTAATCTGTTGTCCAATGCGCTCAAATTCACCCGCTTCGGTCGGGTCGACTTACGTCTGTCTACGTTCGCAGAGGGCGTCAGAATCGAGGTCTGCGATACCGGTATCGGGATCGCCCAGGATGCCCAGGTCAAGATCTTCCAGCCGTTTACCCAGGCCGGTGCCGGTATTACCCGGCAGTTTGGCGGTACGGGGCTGGGCCTGGCCCTCACCTATAACCTCTGCGAAGCCATGCAGGGACGTCTGACGATCAGCTCGCAAGCCGGTTTCGGCAGCCAGTTCTGCGCCGACCTGCCGCTGCCCGCCCACACCAGCGCCATGTCCCCGGCACCGCTGTCCGGCAAGGTCGTTGCGATTACCGCCGCCAGTAGCGGGCTTGCAGAACTGTTGAAAACCCTGTTACCCGCGTGGGGGCTCGACTATCAACAGCGCTCCATGGATGACTCGTTGATTGGCCTTGAGCCTGATGTCTTGATCACCGACTGCCCCGAATGCCTGTTTGGTCTGCGCCCCACCCTCGCTGCACCGATTCTGCTGGTAACCGCTTATGGCAACTTCATGCCCAGCGAACAGGCGAGCGCCCTCGCGCCCTTGCAGCAACAGGCACGACCGCTGGCGCGCAATGCGCTATACCAGAACTTGCGGCGAGTCTTGCAGCCGGAAACCACAATGATCAACGGAGCGCGGGTCGAAGTCGTGCCTCACCAGCGGCGTGGCCGCGTATTGCTGGTCGAGGACAACCCGGTCAATCAAATGGTGGCCAAGGGCATGCTGGGAAAACTCGGCTGTGAAGTCATCGTCGCCGCCCACGGTGCCGAAGCGCTGGATCAGCTTGAGCACACTGACTTCGATCTGGTGTTGATGGACTGCAACATGCCCGTCATGGACGGCTACGAAGCGAGTCGGCAAATTCGTCGCAGCGGGCGCTGGCCGCAGCTACCCATCGTCGCGCTGACCGCCAACGCGATGTCCGAGGAACGCGAACGCTGCCGCGCGGCGGGCATGAACGACTACTTGGTCAAGCCCTTGCGCCGCGAAGAACTGGCCGCCTTGCTTGACGTGTGGGTTGCGACTACGACAGCGCTTTGATCTGCCCTAACAACTGATCAAGGCCATCACGCAGATCATTCAGACGATCCAGATCCACCCCGCTGTCGCACAACAGGCGAGTCTTGAGCGGGCCGACCTGATCACGCAACGCCTTACCGGACGGTGACAGGCTAAGGTGCACTTCACGCTCATCGCGAGCCGAACGCTGACGCTGCACCAACTGCAATTGCTCAAGTCGCTTGAGCAATGGCGTCAAGGTGCCGGAATCCAGCGCCAGGCGTTCGCCCAACGCCTTGACCGTTGGCTGCTCGGGGGCCGCCTCCTGCCATTCCCACAACACCAGCATGGCCAGGTATTGCGGGTAGGTCAGGCCGAGTTGGTCGAGCATCGGTTTGTAGGCACGAATCACTGCCCGGGAAGCGGCGTACAGCTTGAAGCAGAGCTGACTGTCAAGCTTCAGGGAATCGACGGACATGGTGTTCATTTGAGCAGGGCTTCGATCTCGCGGCTCAGGTCCTGAGGCTTGGTCGCCGGGGCGAAGCGCTTGACCAACTGACCGTCCTTGCCAATCAGGAACTTGGTGAAGTTCCACTTGATGCCCTGCGAACCCAGTACACCCGGTGCACGTTTTTTCAACTGAACGAACAATGGATGGGCGTCGGCACCGTTGACTTCGATCTTCTTGAACAGCGGGAAGCTGACACCGAAGTTCAATTCGCAGAATTCGGAAATGGCGTCTTCGTTGCCGGGTTCCTGTTTGCCGAACTGATTGCACGGAAAGCCGAGGACCACCAGCCCTTGGTCCTTGTAGGTTTGCCACAACTCTTCCAGACCCTTGTATTGCGGGGTGAAGCCGCACTCGCTCGCGGTATTGACCACCAGCACGGCTTTGCCGGCGAAATCAGCCAGGGTCTTTTGTTCACCCTTGATGGTGGTGCACGGGATGCTCAGCAGGTTGTCGCTCATGACTTGGACTCTTAATGAAAGGAGATAGGCCAAACATAGCGAGCAATTGAATTGTGTGCAATTTAATAAATCAATCTGACTGATTGGGGGCACGACAATCCCTGTAGGAGCACGGCTTGCCGGCGATGGCGTCCTTGAGATCGACATCGCCGGCAAGCCGTGCTCCTACAGGGCTCACATTATTCGCGCGGCACCAGGTCCAGACACACCGAGTTGATGCAATAACGCAGACCGGTGGGTGGCGGGCCATCCGGGAACACGTGCCCAAGGTGTGCATCACATTTGGCGCAGACCACTTCAGTGCGGATCATGCCGTGGCTGACGTCACGGATCTCGACCATCGCACTGTCGCCGATCGGTGCGTAGAAGCTCGGCCAGCCGCAGCCGGAGTCAAATTTGGTTTTTGAATCGAATAGCGGTTCGTTGCAGCAGATGCAATGGTAAACACCGTCAGTCTTGGTGCCGTTGTATTTACCGGAAAACGGTCGCTCGGTGCCTTTGAGGCGGCACACGTTGTACTGCTCCGGGTCGAGCATCGCCTTCCATTCTTCCAGGGTTTTTTCCAACTTTTCCATCATCACACCTCAGCAGCTGAAAAAGCCCGATCTGTACCTTTTCCACGGATCGGGCGGCACGTATGATTGCGCCTCGTCAAACGCCAGTCTGGCAGCCAGACCACGCGCATTCAAACGGATTTATGGGTGCTGCATTTCAAGGCGTCAGGCCTGTGTGAATACGCAGGATTCCCAGTACGGTAGTTCATACACCGCCTGGATCGTTCATTTTCGGGATCACATCGCCATGCAGGTCAGCAAATCGAACAAGCTCGCCAACGTCTGCTACGACATTCGCGGCCCAGTGCTCAAGCACGCCAAACGCCTGGAAGAGGAAGGCCATCGCATCCTCAAGCTGAACATCGGCAACCCGGCGCCTTTTGGTTTCGAAGCGCCGGACGAAATCCTCCAGGACGTGATCCGCAATTTGCCGACCGCCCAGGGCTATAGCGATTCCAAAGGCCTGTTCAGCGCGCGCAAGGCCGTGATGCAGTACTACCAGCAGAAGCAGGTTGAAGGCGTCGGCATCGAAGACATCTACCTGGGTAACGGCGTTTCCGAGCTGATCGTGATGTCGATGCAGGCCCTGCTCAACAATGGCGACGAAGTGCTGGTGCCGGCCCCGGACTATCCGCTGTGGACGGCCGCAGTCAGCCTGTCGGGCGGCAACCCGGTGCATTACCTGTGCGATGAGCAAGCCAACTGGTGGCCGGACCTGGCCGACATCAAGGCCAAGATCACCCCGAACACCAAGGCCCTGGTGATCATCAACCCGAACAACCCGACCGGCGCGGTGTATTCAAAGGAAGTGTTGCTGGGAATGCTGGAACTGGCCCGTCAGCACAACCTGGTGGTGTTCTCCGACGAGATCTACGACAAGATCCTGTACGACGACGCCGTGCACATCTGCACCGCTTCCCTGGCCCCGGACCTGCTGTGCCTGACCTTCAACGGTCTGTCCAAGTCCTATCGCGTGGCGGGCTTCCGTTCTGGCTGGATCGCCATCTCCGGCCCGAAACATCACGCGCAGAGCTACATCGAAGGCATCGACATGCTGGCCAACATGCGCCTGTGTGCCAACGTGCCGAGCCAGCACGCGATCCAGACCGCACTGGGCGGCTATCAGAGCATCAATGACCTGGTCCTGCCCCAAGGTCGCTTGCTGGAACAGCGCAATCGCACCTGGGAACTGCTCAACGACATTCCGGGCGTGAGCTGCGTCAAGCCGATGGGCGCACTGTATGCGTTCCCGCGAATCGACCCGAAAGTCTGCCCGATCCACAACGATGAAAAGTTCGTGCTCGACCTGCTGCTCTCCGAGAAGCTGCTGGTTGTTCAGGGCACCGCCTTCAACTGGCCTTGGCCGGACCACTTCCGCGTGGTGACCCTGCCGCGCGTGGATGATCTGGAAATGGCCGTTGGCCGGATCGGCAACTTCCTCAAGTCCTACCGCCAGTAAGGGGTATCTCACCGTGCGACTTTTTGAAAAAGTCGCACGGCGATTAATTCAGCAACATATCTTTGCGCCCTGCCGTACACCCTTGTTTCACGCCATGCCTGATCACTTGTTGGGTGCTCGCGCCTAACAACCACAGGGGCTTGCCCAGCGCTGTGCCTGTCAAACCCGTCCCATGCCAGCGTCGGAAATGCCCTGCAAGCGACTACACTGTTGCCGTAGGAAACAGTTTGAAATAGTCACCCGGTTGAATAGCCCGATACATCACCTTATATACCCCGCAGTACGCTACATCTTTAGCAAAAGGAGATTTCTACAACCATGATGCGCATCCTGCTGTTTTTGGCCACTAACCTGGCGGTCGTGCTGATTGCCAGCATCACCTTGAGCCTTTTCGGCTTCAACGGGTTCATGGCGGCCAACGGGGTTGATCTGAACCTCAATCAGCTGCTGATTTTCTGTGCGGTCTTTGGTTTTGCCGGTTCGCTGTTCTCGCTGTTCATCTCCAAGTGGATGGCGAAGATGAGCACCAGCACCCAGATCATCACCCAGCCGCGTACCCGTCACGAGCAATGGCTGCTGCAAACCGTCGAGCAATTGTCCCGGGAAGCAGGGATCAAGATGCCTGAAGTCGGGATCTTCCCGGCCTACGAGGCGAACGCGTTCGCCACAGGCTGGAACAAGAACGACGCACTGGTCGCGGTCAGCCAAGGCTTGTTGGAGCGTTTCTCGCCAGATGAAGTGAAAGCCGTTTTGGCTCACGAAATTGGCCACGTGGCCAATGGCGACATGGTCACCCTGGCGTTGATTCAAGGCGTGGTGAACACCTTTGTGATGTTCTTCGCACGGATCATCGGCAACTTTGTCGACAAGGTGATCTTCAAGAACGAAGAAGGCCAGGGTATTGCCTACTACGTGGCAACCATCTTCGCCGAACTGGTCCTGGGCATTCTGGCCAGCTCCATCGTCATGTGGTTCTCGCGCAAGCGTGAATTCCGTGCCGACGAAGCCGGTGCACGCCTGGCCGGTACTGCCGCGATGATCGGCGCATTGCAACGCCTGCGTGCCGAACAGGGCCTACCGGTGCACATGCCGGACACCCTGAACGCCTTTGGCATCAACGGTGGCATCAAGCAAGGGTTCGCCCGGATGTTCATGAGCCACCCACCGCTGGAAGAGCGTATCAACGCGCTGCATCGACTTCAGCGCTGATTGTTCAGCAATAAAAAAGAAGGCCCGCAGTGATGCGGGCCTTTTTTTATTTACTGCATTGATTCAGTGTTCTTCCGGCCCTCATCGTCGGAACGCCGCCCGGAGCCGGCTCGCTCCCACAGGGGAATGCATTCCAATGTGGGAGCGAGCCTGCTCGCGAAGGGGCCAGCAAACTCAGCGAAATTTAACTGCTGGAAACCCGATACACCCGCTCCTCAAGCCGAGTGACACCCGCCTCCAGGAATTTCCCGCTCGCACTCAGAACATCCTGATCTTCCAGGATCTTCAGTGCCCACGATCCACCGAACAACCGCTTTACTTCGTCATCCAGCACAGCAAACGGCGGGCCGTCCATTTGCGTCTGGTCGTAGTCCAGGGTAATCAACAACCCCAGCGACTCCTTCGGCAAAATCCGCGTCAGGTGCGCGGCGTACTGCTCACGCATTTTCGGTGGCAAGGCAATCAACGCGGCGCGGTCGTACAGTGCGCTGCAGTCGGCGACATCACCGGCCGTCAATTCGAAAAAATCACCACACCACAACTCGATAGAACCCGCGCGGTAAACCTTGAAAGGCCCTTGCTCACTGACGTCAGGATCAAACTGATGCTCATTGAAGAAATCCTCAATGGCCTTTTCCGAGAGCTCAACGCCCAATACCTCATGGCCTTCGCGTGCAAGCCACAACAAATCCAGACTCTTTCCACACAGCGGCACCAGTACGCGCGCGCCGTCTTCCAGACCCAATTGTGGCCAGAAACGCTGCAGATGAGGATTCACCTCCGGCAGATGAAAGCCGATCTGATTCGACGCCCATCGTTTGTGCCAAAACTCCGGCTGCATAATTAATCCCGAAAATTCGATCAAAAGACCCTAAAACTTATATTAGATTTAGATCAATGATCTGACTGAAGATGACGCCATCTTACCCCTCAGGAGCTCTTTCATGTTCCCCAGCCTGTACATATCCCATGGCTCCCCCATGCTGGCACTGGAACCGGGGGCCAGCGGGCCGGCTCTCGCTCGATTGGCCGCCGAACTGCCGAAACCAAAAGCCATCGTGATTGTATCTGCGCATTGGGAAAGCAATGAGCTGCTGGTCAGCGGCAATCCCCAGCCGGAAACCTGGCACGACTTCGGTGGCTTTCCACAGGCGCTGTTCGACGTTCAATACCCGGCACCCGGCAATCCCCAATTGGCGGCGGAGGTTGTCGAATTACTGAAGGCCGCCGATCTGCCAGCACGCATCGATGCCAAGCGCCCGTTCGACCACGGTGTCTGGGTGCCTTTGACGTTGATGTATCCGCAAGCCGATATCCCCGTTGTGCAAGTCTCGCTGCCCACGCGTGGCGGCCCTGCCCTGCAAACCCGCGTCGGCCATGCCTTGGCCAGCCTGCGTGAGCACGGCGTGCTGTTGATCGGCTCTGGCAGCATCACGCACAACCTGCGTGAACTGGATTGGCACGCGGGCCCGGAAAGCGTCGAGCCGTGGGCCAAATCTTTCCGCGACTGGATGATCGAGAAACTCGCGGCCAACGACGGAGCGGCGCTGCACGATTATCGTCAGCAAGCGCCGAATGCCGTGCGCAATCACCCAAGTGATGAGCATTTGTTGCCGTTGTACTTTGCTCGCGGGGCTGGGGGTGAGTTCAGCATTGCCCACCAGGGTTTCACCATGGGTGCGCTGGGTATGGACATTTATCGCTTTGGCTGACCGGTAGACCGAGTTGCCCCCTTCGCGAGCAGGCTCGCTCCCACAGGGAAACGCACTTCAAGGTGGGAGCGAGCCTGCTCGCGATGGGCGCGACTCCGCTCGAAAGCCCAGCACCAATAAGCAGGCAAAAAAAATCCCCGAACCAGTCGGGGATTTTTTATGCGCAATCAATCAGCTCAAGAGCGGATTAATCTTCGCGATAGCGACGCAGCTTCAACTGCTTACCGGCAACGCGAGTGTCCTTCAGTTTGGTCAGGAGCTTCTCCAGACCATCTTCCGGCAACTCGACGAGGCTGAAGCTGTCGCGCACCTGGATGCGACCGATGGCTTCACGAGCCAGACCACCTTCGTTCAGGATGGCGCCCAGCAGGTTCTTGGCAGCGATACCATCACGCGCACCCAGCGCGGTACGGCAACGAGCACGACCTTCGGCCAATGGAACCGGAGCACGACGCTCACGATCACCACGGTCCGGACGATCACCGGTACGCTCTGGACGATCGCCACGCGGTGCGTTGTTCGGCACCAATGGACGTTCTTTCTCGATCGCGGCCAGGGTCAGCGCCTGAGCGTTGGTTGCCTTGCGCAGCAGAGCAGCGGCCAGTGCACGCGGGGTGCAACCGATATCGGCAGTCAGACGATCCAGCAGATCACCGTGAGTCGATTCGGCATCGGCAACCAGCGGCGACAAGCTGTTGGTCAGTTTCTTGATGCGGGCATCGAGAACAGCCTGAGCGTCCGGCAGGCGAACTTCGGCAACTTTTTGACCCGTTACACGCTCGATCACTTGCAGCATGCGGCGCTCACGCGGAGTCACCAGCAGCAATGCACGACCTTCGCGACCGGCACGGCCGGTACGGCCGATACGGTGAACGTAGGATTCCGGATCGTACGGCATGTCAACGTTGAACACGTGAGTGATGCGCGGAACGTCCAGACCACGAGCGGCAACGTCGGTCGCCACAACGATGTCCAGACGGCCATCCTTGAGGGAGTCGATAACGCGCTCACGCTGGTTCTGAGCAATGTCACCGTTCAGCGCAGCAGCTTTGTAGCCTTTGGCTTCCAGGGCACTGGCCAGGTCCAGGGTCGCTTGCTTGGTGCGCACGAACATGATCAGGGCGTCGAAATCTTCCACTTCCAGCAGGCTCAATACAGCCGAGGTCTTCTGGTCAGCGTGAACCAACAGGTGAGCCTGTTCGATCGCGGTAACGGTCTGAGTCTTGGTCTGGATCTTCACGTGTTGCGGATCGCGCAGATGGCGTTCGGCAATGGCACGGATCGACTGCGGCAGGGTGGCCGAGAACAATACGGTCTGACGGGTTGCAGGCAAGGCCTTGAAGATAACTTCGAGGTCGTCCATGAAACCCAGTTTGAGCATTTCGTCCGCTTCGTCGAGAACCAGGTGGTTCACGGTCGACAGGACTTTTTCGTCACGACGCAGGTGGTCGCACAGACGGCCCGGAGTGGCGACAACGATCTGTGCGCCATTACGGATTGCTTTCAGTTGTGGACCCATAGGGGCGCCGCCGTAAACGGCCACAACGGTAACGCCCGGCATTTGCTTGGCGTAGGTTTCGAAAGCGGTTGCTACTTGCAGCGCCAACTCACGGGTTGGCGCCAGGATCAGGGCTTGCGGCTCGCGCTTGGCAGGATCGATGCAATGCAGGATAGGCAAGGCGAACGCGGCGGTTTTACCGGTACCGGTTTGCGCCTGGCCAATCATGTCTTGGCCGGCCATGATGATCGGGATCGATTGCTGCTGAATAGCCGAAGGCTCTTCGTAGCCAGTCGCAATGACGGCTGCAAGAATATTCGGATTAAGATTAAAAGCGGCGAAGCCGCCGGTTTCCTGGGTCATGGGTCTGCCTCTAAGTGCATCCGCAAAGACCCATGCTCCAAAGCTGCGCATGCCGTGTAAGACTCAAGAGTCGCCCTGGCTGCTTTGTCGGCGGGGATTTGCGAAAACGAATGAATGAAAAAGATTCGTCAAGGGAGAGTCCGCTGTGCGGACGTGCAGCCGAAGCTGACTTCGGGGAATTGCGCTACCTAAACGCGGCCCGGTTAAAGGCCGGCGCGCACTATACCGGAATTCGCCCAAAAAGGGAGCATTATTTGTCGGAAAACTGACGGATACACCGTTGTGTCACAGGCTTTGCGGATAATCGTGCAACGGTCTATTTTTCAAAGGCCCGGCCCTGCTGGCGATGGCGCTAAAACGGTTCATCGTTATCAGGTAGTCCTGCGGTCTGACACCCCCTTCCCGCCCGAGGATTTGCTCCATGAATCAGCCCGCTTGCAGTCGTGTCACCCGCGAACGACACGGTCATGTCCTGATGATCGGCCTAGACCGGGTGGCCAAGCGCAATGCCTTCGACCTTGAGCTGCTCAACGAACTGAGTCTGGCCTATGGCGAGTTCGAGGCTGACATCGACGCGCGGGTCGCAGTGGTGTTCGGCCATGGCGAACATTTCACCGCTGGGCTCGACCTGGTCAGCGCCAGCGCGGCATTGGCCGAAGGCTGGCAAGCACCGCCGGGGGGCTGCGATCCGTGGGGTGTTTTTGCCGGCCCCCGAGTCAGCAAACCGGTGATTGTGGCCGCGCAGGGCTACTGCCTGACCATCGGCATCGAATTGATGCTGGCCGCCGACATCAACCTGTGCGCCAGCAATACCCGATTCGCCCAGAAAGAAGTGCAGCGCGGTATTTTCCCGTTCGGCGGCGCGACATTGCGTCTGCACCAGGTGGCTGGCTGGGGCAATGCGATGCGTTGGCTGCTGACCGGTGACGAGTTCGATGCGCATGATGCGTTGCATCTGGGATTGGTGCAGGAAGTCATGGCCAGCGAGGATCTGCTGCCACGGGCAATTGAATTGGCCGAACGGATTGCCAGCCAGGCGCCGCTTGGCGTGCAGGCGACGCTGATGTCTGCGCGTCAGGCACGTTATGAAGGGGAAACCGCAGCGGCGCAGGCGTTGCCGCCACTGGTGAAGAAGTTGATGGCGAGTGAGGATGCCAAGGAGGGGGTGCGGTCGATGGTCGAAAAACGGCCGGGCATCTTCAAAGGGCTTTAGTTTTGTGTTGGCTTTGAGGACCTCTTCGCGGGCAAGCCTTGCTCCTACAGGTTGTGCGTAACCCTTGTAGGAGCAAGGCTTGCCCGCGAAGAGGCCATTAAAGACAACACATCAAGTCGCCGGGCGAATCGCCTTGATCAACGACTGCAACGAATACCCCAATTGCGGTGCCAGCCCTTCAGCCCGAGCAACAAGCCCGTCCATATCCAGTTCCTGATCCAGCCCCGACGGCACGATCAGAATCACATTGCCCTCCTTCACCGGCAACTCCCAGTAATGCCGGTGATAAAGCCCACGCAACAACGCGGCACCCAATGGTTTGCCATCATCGGTGGCCCATTGGTTGATCACCAGCCAGCCACCCGGATTCAGGCGTTTCTGACAGTTTTCCAGAAAGCTCCAGGCCAGATGCCCGACACCCGGCCCGACATCGGTATAAAGGTCGACGAAGATCAGGTCCGCCGGCTCAGCGGTATCGAGTAGCTCCAGCGCATCACCGACGCGGATGTACAGCCGGGGATCGTCATCCAGCCCGAGGTATTCGATGGCCAGACGTGGCACGTCGGGGCGCAATTCAATCGCCTCGACGTCTTCAAGCGGCAAAAACTTGAGACACGCCTGGGTCAGCGTGCCCGCGCCAAGCCCCAGAAACAGCGCGCTTTCCGGCTGCTCGTGACACAGCGCACCGATCAGCATCGCCCGGGTATAGTCGTACTCGAGCCAGCTCGGATCAGCGGTAAAGACGCAGCTTTGCTCGATTGCATCGCCGAACTCCAGAAAACGGTAATCGGCCACTTCCAGCACGCGTATCACGCCGAACTCATCCTGTACCTCGGCGAGCAGATGCTCGACGCGCTCCTCAGTCATTTCGTCTCCTGATCGTTGCCGCGCCGGCATGTGATAAATAAACAGCAGCGCAATAAAACCGCGAGCGGGCGCGGCAAAGGCGCGATTGTCCGCGAAGCGACGGGAACAGGTCACGCACTAATTGCTGATAACATAACCGTCCGAGCGTAAAACACTAGAGAACGTGATGAGCCAACCCTGGAGCCCTGACAGCTGGCGCGCCCTGCCGATCCAGCAACAACCCCACTACCCCGACGCCGCGCATTTGCAGCAGGTCGAGCAAACCCTGGCCAGTTATCCGCCGTTGGTGTTTGCCGGTGAGGCCCGGGAGTTGCGCCGTCAGTTTGCCGAAGTGACCCAAGGGCGCGCGTTTCTGTTGCAAGGTGGCGATTGCGCCGAGAGCTTTGCCGAGTTCTCCGCCGCGAAAATTCGTGACACGTTTAAAGTCCTGCTGCAAATGGCCATCGTCATGACATTCGCCGCCGGTTGCCCGGTGGTCAAGGTCGGGCGCATGGCCGGTCAGTTCGCCAAACCGCGCTCAGCCAATGACGAAACCATCGACGGCGTGACCCTGCCCGCCTACCGTGGCGACATCGTCAACGGCATCGGTTTCGACGAAAAAAGCCGCGTGCCGGACCCGGAACGCCTGCTGCAGTCCTACCACCAGTCCACCGCGACCCTGAACTTACTGCGCGCATTCGCTCAAGGCGGGTTTGCCGACCTGCATCAGGTGCACAAGTGGAACCTGGACTTCATCGCCAACTCGGCACTGGCAGAAAAATACAGCCACTTGGCCAACCGCATCGATGAAACCCTGGCGTTCATGCGCGCCTGCGGCATGGACAGCTCACCGCAACTGCGCGAGACCAGCTTCTTCACCGCCCACGAAGCACTGCTGCTGAACTACGAAGAAGCCTTCGTGCGGCGCGACAGCCTGACCAACGATTACTACGATTGCTCGGCGCACATGCTGTGGATCGGCGACCGCACCCGTCAACTCGATGGCGCACACGTCGAATTCCTGCGCGGGGTGAATAACCCGATCGGGGTCAAGGTCGGTCCGAGCATGAACCCTGAAGACCTGATTCGTCTGATCGACGTGCTGAACCCGGACAACGATCCGGGTCGCCTGAACCTGATTGCGCGCATGGGCGCCAACAAGGTCGGCGATCACCTGCCGGCATTGATTCGCGCCGTACAAAGCGAAGGCAAGCAAGTGCTCTGGAGTTCCGACCCGATGCACGGCAACACCATCAAGGCCAGCAGCGGCTACAAGACCCGCGACTTCGCGCAGATCCTTGGCGAGGTGAAGCAGTTCTTCCAGGTTCACCAGGCGGAAGGCAGTTATGCCGGCGGTATCCATATCGAGATGACCGGGCAGAATGTGACCGAATGCATTGGTGGGGCGCGGCCGATTACTGAAGACGGATTGTCGGACCGGTATCACACCCATTGCGATCCGCGGATGAATGCTGATCAGTCGCTGGAATTGGCGTTTTTGATTGCTGAAACCCTGAAGCAGGTTCGGCGCTAAATCGCGTTGAGCCCATCGCGGGCAAGCCTTGCTCCTACAGGTTGTGTGTTGTTCGCCTGAACGACCTCAATCCGTAGGAGCAAAGCTTGCTCGCGATGGCGTCATCTTAAACACCACTGAACTGCACCAACGCCACCCGCAATCTCGCCGCACTCGCTCTCGGGCAATTCAACTGCACCTGCTCAAGCCCCAACCAATCCGCCATCCGCCGCAAATTGACCGCCAAAGCCTGCATCCCTTCGTCATCCAGCCCCGGCTCTTCCTCATGTACCGCGTGCACCGCCAACCGCCCCAACGCTCTTTCCGCCCGCAGATCCACCCGCGCGGCAATCCGTTCGTTGTGCAAAAACGGCAACACGTAATAGCCGAAAACCCGCTTGTCCTGCGGTGTGTAAATCTCCAGCCGATAGCGGAAATCGAACAGGCGCTCGGTACGACTGCGTTCCCACACCAGCGAATCAAACGGTGAAAGCAACGCACTGGCCTCGACCTTGCGCGGTACTTTCGGCTCGGGCAGGCAATACGCCGGTTGCCGCCAGCATTGCACTTCGCAGGTCAGCAACTCCCCCGCCTCGACCAGTTCAGCCAGACGCGGACGACTGTCTGCCGGGCTCAAGCGAAAATAGTCCCGCAAATCCTTTTCCGTGCCGACACCCAACGCCATCGCCGCGTGCAATAACAACCCGCGTTGTGCCTCGGCCTCACTGAGCAAGGGTTGCTGCAAAATGGCCGAAGGAATTACCCGCTCCGGCAAATCATAAAGTCGTTCGAACCCCCTGCGCCCCGCCACCGTCACTTCACCGGCGGCAAACAACCATTCCAAAGCATGCTTTTCCGCGCTCCAGTCCCACCACGGCCCGGCCCGCTCCTCACGGGTCGATAGACTCCCGGCACCCAGCGCGCCGAGTTCTTCGACCGACGCCAGCACCCGGCGAATCGTGTCCTGCTGTTCGCGTCCGAAACGCGCCAGTTGCTGATAGATGTCTTCGCCGCGACTCGCGCGCTGCATGCGCCAGCGCATCAGGGGATACATCGACAACGGCAGCAACGACGCTTCGTGCCCCAATATTCAAACAGAGTGCGACGCCGGCCCTGACTCCAGGCGGCCTGGTCGAGCAAATCAGAGGAGTAGTTACCGAGGCGGGAAAACAAGGGAAGGTAGTGCGAACGCACCAACGCATTGACCGAATCGATCTGCAAAATGCCCAGCCGTTCGATCAGCCGGTTGAGTTGAACCGGTTTGATCGCCGCTGGCGACTGGCGCCCGTTGAACCCTTGGGCAGCCAGTGCCAGACGTCGAGCCTGTTTATTGGAAAAGGACAACGTTGCGGGCATGAATACCTCCGTGTCTGCTCGCAACCTACCTCACCAAAGAGGGGTTTGTGTAGCAATGGCCTCATCATTTATGCATCGGATCATCCCAGAACGGTCTGACCGATTCATGTTCAACATCGGCGCGACTCATGCCGATGTCCTTCAGTGCTTCATCGCTCAAACTCGCCAGCAGCTCGCGCTCACGATGAAGTTCGTACCAGCGACTAAACTTGTGCAGCAGATCAGATACCACGTGGGTTGAAAATTTTTGTTCCGTTACATGCTCGTTATGACCTTTCATCTTGTTGTCCTCCGTTGGGGATGGCCCAAGTCTCGCCCCAGCGATAAGATCAATCCAACGAATGTTTCTGATGGTAACCATCTCGGAGATTGATGGATGTCGGCTTTCCCCAGTATCGATACGGATGTGCTGCGTACCTTTGTCGCCATCGCCGACCAGGGCGGTTTTACCCGTGCCGGTGAATTGGTCAATCGCACGCAGTCGGCGGTGAGCATGCAGATGAAACGTCTGGAAGAGGACGTGTTGCAGCGCCAGTTGTTCGAACGCGATGGGCGACAGGTCAAACTGACCGCCGAAGGCCAGGTTTTGCTGGGGTATGCGCGGCGCATCCTCAAACTCCACAGCGAAGTTTTCAACACGCTGCGTGAGCCGCACATGGTCGGCACCGTGCGCATCGGTACGCCGGACGATTACGTGATGCGTTTTCTGCCGGGGATTTTGTCGCGCTTCGCCAAGAGCTATCCACTGATCCAGATCGAAGTTCACTGCGAATCATCAAAACAATTGCTGCAACGTCAGGATCTCGACCTGTCCATCGTCACCCGCGAGCCCGGCACCGAGATTGGCCAGTTGCTGCGCAAGGAACGTTTTGTCTGGGCCGAGGCGCAATGCTACAGCGCCCATGAGCAGACGCCGTTGCCTCTGGCGATGTTCAACAGTGATTGTTTCTGCCGGTTGTGGGCGTGCAATGCGCTGGATGCGCTGGGCCGCGACTACCGCATTGCCTACAACAGTTCGAGCCTGTCGGCGTTGATGGCCGTGGTCAGCGCCGGGTTGGCGGTGACCGCGCAACTGGAAAGCCTGATCACCCCGGACATGCGCATCCTCGGTGACGCCGAAGGCCTGCCGCAGTTGCCGGAAGCCTGCATCATGCTCGTGCGCAACCTGCACAACCCGTCACCGATCACCGAGTGCCTGGCCGAGCACATCGTCGAAGGCTTCAAGCTTTAAACGCGAGCATCACCGCGCAGAACACCAGAAAGCCGCAGAACAACCCGCGCAGCAGTCGCTCCGGCAGGGCGTGGGCGATCTTCACCCCCCAACTGATGCTCATCAATCCGCCAATGGCCAATGGCACTCCAATCAGCCAGTCCACCTGATGGTGCACCGCGTAAGTCACCAGGGTGACGCCCGTGCTGGGTAACGCCAGCGCCAGCGACAACCCTTGGGCCACCACTTGGCTGGTGCCAAACACACTGGTCAACACCGGTGTCGCCACCACGGCCCCGCCCACACCAAACAAACCGCCCATGGTCCCGGAGGCCGCTCCGAGCACACCCAGCCATGGCCATGCGTAATGCATCTGCGCAGAGGCCGGTGTGTTGGCGATAAACATGCGCACCAGGTTGTAGGCCGACAGGGCCACCAGAAACGCGACAAAGCCGATTCGCATGGTTTGCGCGTCGATGCCGACCGCCCAGATCGATCCGATCCAGGCAAAGCAGAAGCCCATCGACGCCAAGGGCAACGCGTGGCGCAACTCAATGCGATTGCGCTGGTGATAGCGCCACAGCGCCAGCATAACGTTAGGCACCACCATAACCAGCGCCGTACCTTGGGCGATTTGCTGATCGAGCCCGAACAGTACGCCCAGCAGTGGAATCGCGATCAAGCCGCCGCCGATGCCGAACAACCCGCCCAGGGTGCCCAGAGCCACGCCAAATACCAGGTACATCACGAACTCGATCACAGGCGATTTCCCTTTTGTCAGGGTGTTCATCCTACGCAGGCGGCGATGGCGCGGAAACGCACTTGCCTGCGCCATCCCGGACTATTTGCAACGCCGCGGCGTACCGACCGAGCCGGCGCAGCTAGTCGATCACGACGGCCTCGATTGGGATGGCCTGGCCCCGCCCTTCGCCTGGCGCTTCGAACGCGATGGCCAGATGCATTTGCACCGCCCGGCGCGGATCCRCATGAGCGCCAACAATGCCGAAGCGCTGGTTTGTGGCGCTTTGGCCGGGCTGGGTATCGCCCACCTGCCGACCTGGCTGGCGAGCGAATACCTTCTGCGAGGAGAACTGCTGCCGCTGTTTTGCGAAAACGGCCTGCCAACACCGGAAACCGCCGGCATCTATGCCTTGCGACTGGCGCAACAGCCCAACTCGCGCAGCCGCTTGTTGCTGGAATACCTGAAGACACGCTTCAGCCCTGTCCCGCCGTGGGATCTGGCGCTGCAAAACACCCTGGATCGCCACTAGTCCAGAATTATCTGGCGCATTAAAGATTCGCCCGCTAGATTCTGAGGATTACCGATCAAGGCTTTTGAAATGACCACCGAACGCGACACCCTGGATAACTGCGAACACCTGCTGCTGGATAATCAGGCCTGCTTCGCCCTGCACTCGACTTCGCTGCTGATGACCAAGGTCTATAAACCGCTGCTGCAAGCGCTGGGCCTGACCTATCCGCAATACCTGGCGATGATGGTGCTGTGGGAGCGCGATGGTCTGACCGTCGGTGAAATCAGCACGCGACTGCTGACCGATCCCGGCTCACTGACCCCGCTGCTCAAACGCCTGGAAGTCGAAGGTCTGCTCAGCCGCACCCGCAGCCGCGAAGACGAACGAGTGGTGATCGTCGAACTCACCGAACAGGGCCGCGCCTTGCGGGACAAGGCCCGCAACATTCCGCAGTGCATCCTCGGTGCCAGCGGGATGACGGTGGAGCGATTGAACAAACTGCAAGCGGAACTGCAAGTGCTGCGTAGCAATCTGCAAGATAGTCTCTGATCTTCAAATCAACCTAGATCACCTGTGGGAGCGAGCCTGCTCGCGATAGCGTTGTGACAGTCTGAAAAATGGTTGACTGACACACCGCTATCGCGAGCAGGCTCACTCCCACATTGGTTTTGTGCTGCCCCTTCCAGCCTCGTTCGCCCCTCCCGCGAAAAATTTTCACTATTGAAAATCCCGCCTCGACAGCTCTAGCTCAGCCCTTCACCTCGCTCACCACAATTCGAGGCAAAATTTTTCAAAAATTTATCTTGCGAGCTAAATACTTGCACGATACATTCATCTCGCACTTACTTAGCGCGCAAACATTTAGCGCAAAAAACCAAAACCCGAACGAGGCTCACACCATGCAAACTCTCTACACCGCAATCGCAACCTCCACTGGCGGCCGTGATGGTCGTGCTGTTTCCAGTGACAACATCCTCGACGTCAAACTCGCCACCCCGAAAGAACTCGGTGGTGCGGGCGGTGCAGCGACCAACCCTGAGCAGCTGTTCGCAGCCGGCTACTCTGCCTGCTTCATCGGCGCCCTGAAATTCGTCGCCAGCCAGACCAAACGCACCATTCCCAACGACGCCTCGATCACTGCTCATGTCGGCATCGGCCAAATCCCTGGCGGTTTTGGTCTGGACATCGACCTGCACATCAGCCTGCCAGGCCTTGAACAAGCCGATGCGCAAACCCTGGTCGACGCCGCCCACCAGGTCTGCCCGTACTCCAACGCCACCCGTGGCAACGTCGATGTGCGCCTGCACGTCACAGTCTGACGGCCAGCGGTGCAAAGAGCTCAAGCAACACCTGAAGTAACACCGCCCACTGTAGGAGCACGGCTTGCCGGCGATAGCGGCCTCGGATACGCCATCGCCGGCAAGCCGTGCTCCTACAGAGTTCGTGTAGATTTTTTGCAGGCACAAAAAAGCCCGACTCAATGGTCGGGCTTTTTCATTACTCAGGCGGTGCTTATTTAGCACGGCCTTTGTAGGAACCGCCTTCGCGGGTATCGATCTCGATCATGTCGCCGATTTCGATGAAGTCAGCTACCGACAGTTCGGTACCGTTCTTCAGTTTGGCAGGCTTCATCACCTTGCCGGAAGTGTCGCCGCGAGCGGAACCTTCGGTGTAGTCAACCTGACGCACGATGGTGGTCGGCAGTTCTACGGATACCAGACGCTCTTCGAAGAAGATCGCTTCGCAAACATCGGTCATGCCTTCTTCAACGAAAGGCAGAACAGCTTCGATGTCTTCAGCGTTCAGCTCGTACATGGTGTAGTCAGTGGTGTCCATGAACGTGTAGGTGTCGCCGCTGATGAAGGACAGGGTCGCTTCTTTGCGGTCGAGGATTACGTCGTCCAGTTTGTCGTCGGCGCTGTAAACGATCTCGGTCTTGTAACCGGTCAGCAGGTTTTTCAGCTTGGTCTTCATGATCGCGCTGTTACGACCCGACTTGGTGAATTCAGCTTTCTGAACCAGCCAAGGATCGTTTTCGAGACGGATCACGGTACCGGGTTTCAGTTCTTTACCAGTTTTCATTGCGAATATCCGAATTTGGATGGGATTTACAAAAATCTAGGCCGCGTATCATATCCAATTTACATAAAACTGTACCAGCGCCGCGGCAAGATCGGCCTGCAAGGCTTGTTCCAGACACCACGCCTCGGCGTGTTTTTGCAGCTCTGGCCAGTGTTTGCGGGCCGTGCGCCAGTGGTCAGACATATCATGACCCGCATTCCACGCGCGCCAAAGACCGTTGATCGCCTGGCTGGCAGGCTCGGACAGGCCTTTTGTGTACAGCGCGAGGAACGCATCGAGCTTGTCCAGATGGATGTCTTCCTCCTGCTGATAGATGTGCCAGAGCATTGGCCGGCCCGCCCATTGGGCACGAACAAATGAATCTTCACCGCGCACGGCGTTGAAATCGCAGCACCAGAGCAACTGATCGTATTGATCCTGTCTGACGAACGGCAGCACCTGGACGGTCAAGCCGTCACAGACATGCAGCGCCCCCCCGGCTAATCCTTCAACGCCGAGCCAGCGTTCGACATCGCCGAGAATCCGCCCTTCGGGCACCAGTAAATGCGTAGGCGTTGAATCGGCGGCCAGCACATCCAGCCAACTCGACAACCCGGCATTCTCATAGGCAAACAGCGAGATCAATTGCGCATTCGCGGCACGATCAATGCCCAATCCTTGAAGGAACGCTCGTTGTACCTCGGGACTTTGCTGAAACTGCCGACGGCGTTCAAGCAGTCCACTTTCACGCATCAGACCTCCGGTGCCCGGCTGGAATCCCGGGAAGAAGAAATACTTCTGCACCGTTTTGTATTTGACCGACGGCAAACCGTGGCAACCGATTACCCAGTCTTCGGCGCTCAGGTAATCGAGGTTCATCCACAGCGGCGGCTTTACCCGCCCGGCCATGGCGTCCATGTAGGCACTCGGCAACTGACAGGCGAACGCGGCAATGACCACATCCGCCGCGTCGGTAGCCAACCACTCGGCTGGCCATTGGCGCACTTCAACACCGGCATGCCATTGCTGCGCGGCATGGATATCGATCTCGGGACACAGACGCTCGAAGGCGCGCAGGTCATCGACCCACAAACGTACGTCGATGGGGTGCTCGGCCACCAGTTGTCGAGCCAGGCGCCAGGTCACGCCGATGTCGCCAAAGTTGTCGACCACGGTGCAAAAAATATCCCAGCGGGTTTTCAGTTCAGGCATTCCAGGTTCCCGTTGGCAAAGGCGCCGATTGTCCGCATAAATTACCTCGTGCAGAAGAGCCGACGGCGATTAATCTTCGTGCGACAATCGCCATTCACCCGTGACCATCCGCCAGGAGGCAGCCATGCCCTACCGTCCCAAGCCGCGCCGCTCGTTGCCGATCCAGCTCAATGCCCTGCAACTGACCGGCAGCATTGCCCTCGGTTTATGGCTGGGATTTCTCGTTATCGCGCTGACCTGCTGGCTCGCCTCTGCGCTGCTTTTCAAAGAGCAATTGGCACCGCTGGCGGCTGCCGTGGAGCAACTGGCCAAGCCGCCGGTGGTGGTTGAACAGCCGCAGCCGGATATTCCAGCGCAGAGCCCGATATTCGGACAGTACGAAGAGAACCTGCGCAAGAACGAGCAGCAGGTACGAATGGATCAAGCCCGTAGCAGCAGCCGCAATCTGTCCAATCCAAAATGYCAGTTCTGGTTGCAGCAGGACCAAACGGCACCGAGCGAAAAAAGCCGCGCCAATGTCCTGCAATTCTGCGATTGATCATGAACAAACAGACGGTCCACCAACTGATTCTCGACAAGCTGCGGGTCGATCTCGACATCGCCGAGCGTGCCGCGCAAACCGCTTACGAAACCGCGACCCACGAAGAGAACATCGCCGAAAACAAGTACGACACCCTGGGGCTGGAGGCCTCCTATCTGGCGGCCGGACAGGCCAGGCGAGTGGAAGAGATCAGGCAGTCACTGACGCTGTGCCAGAATCTGACTTTGCGTCCTTATGACGATCAGCGCGGCATTGAAGTCGGTGCATTGCTCGGCCTGGAAGACGAAAAGGGCCGCGAGCAATGGCTGTTTCTGGCCCCCGATGCGGCCGGCCTGAAGGTCGATCTGGTGGGGCAATGGATTACTGTCATCACCCCCCGCTCGCCGCTGGGCAAAAGCCTGCTGGGCAAGTTCGAAGGGGATGAAGTGGAGATTCTGGTGGCGGGCGCTCGGCAACAGTTTTCTGTTACCGAGGTGGTCTAGAACAAGGACACCTGATTAATGGACCGGCAGTTCGACGCCGTCGAACAGCTCTTCCAGTTCCTGCTTGTTGTGGCACTGAATGGCTTTGGCCATGACTTCGCGGGTCAGGTGCGGGGCAAACTTCTCGATGAAGTCGCACATGAAACCACGCAGGAAGGTGCCGCGACGGAAACCGATTTTGGTAATGCTGGACTCGAACAGCTCGCTGGCATCGAGCACCACCAGATCGCTATCGAGTTTGGCGTCGACCGCCATTTTCGCCACGATGCCCACGCCCAGGCCCAGACGAACGTAGGTTTTGATCACGTCGGCGTCGGCGGCGGTGAACACCACTTTGGGCGTCAGACCGCGATGGCTGAACGCTTCGTCGAGCTTCGAACGGCCGGTGAAACCGAACACATAAGTCACGATCGGGTATTCGGCCAGGGCTTCGAGGGTCAGCGTCGACAGTTTGGTCAGCGGGTGGCCTTGAGGCACGACTACGCAGCGGTTCCAGCGGTAGCACGGCATCATCACCAGGTCGCCGAACAACTCCAGCGCTTCAGTGGCAATGGCGAAATCCACGGTGCCGTCAGCGGCCATTTCAGCGATCTGCATCGGCGAGCCTTGGTGCATGTGCAGGGCAACGTCCGGATATTGCTTGATGAAATTGCTGATCACCGGTGGCAACGCATAACGCGCCTGAGTGTGAGTGGTGGCGATCGACAGGGTGCCCTTTTTCTCGTTGGAGAATTCCTGGGCGATCTGCTTGATGCTTTCAACCTTGCGCAGAATCTCGCCGGCGGTGGTGATGATGCGCTCGCCGGCCGGGGTGACGCGGGTCAGGTGCTTGCCGCTGCGGGCGAAAACCTCGACCCCCAATTCGTCTTCCAGCAGACGGATCTGCTTACTGATACCCGGTTGCGAGGTGTAAAGGCTTTGTGCAGTAGCGGAAACGTTGAGGTCGTGGTGCGCCACTTCCCAGATGTAGCGCAATTGTTGAAGCTTCATATGAATCCCTCAAAGCAGGTAGACGCCACGGGCATCAGCGACGGTATATAACTATATTAATGGTTTGAAGAATAAATCTAGAACTTTTTTGTCGAATTGCCAGTATTCGTTTTCTAGCGATCACCCTGCCGGCGCCGCTCCACCAGCGGCACCAGATAGACCGGCACCCGAGACAGCTGCAACACGCGTGCTGCGGTCCTGCCCAGAGGCGTTTCCGCGCCGGCACCGTGGCTATGACTCCCTACGATCAGCAAATCGACAGAGAGTTTCTCCGCCTGGTCGAGAATCACCTGCGACGGATCGCCCTGAAGCACCCTCACCGCTTGAATCCGCGCCAAGTCCTGCTCCCCTTCATCCCCCAACTCTTCACGAAAGCTGTCGAGCACCCGCTGCTCGATATTGGCAATCACAGTACTCAGGCCCTGACTGTGAAACTCGTTCAACGCCTGCTCATCCAGGTAGCTCTGAAGCACCGATTCGGCAAACAACCCCATGGGCTCAACCGCGTGCACCACATACAAGTCTGCATTGAATGTCCGCGCCAGGGCCAAGGCGTGCTGCATCACCAACGGTGCATATAGGCCAAGGTCAGTGGCATACAGCATCGACTGAATCATAGGATCTCCTCGCAAGCCAACATGGCGGAGATTTGATTCAGCTTAGCAGTGCCTTGGCGAGTACGACGCTTTGCGTAACGTATTGAACCGCTGGCTTAAACCTTTTGCTCGTTGCTTATGCCGTGCGGTACGTGGCCGGTGGCGACGACTTCGCGGGTCAACTCGCAATGGCCGGCCTGATCGTCGAAAAACACGTCGGCGGCAAACGCTTCGAGAAATGCGGATTTGGTCAGGCCACCGAGAAACAGCGATTCGTCCAGACGAATATCCCATTCGCGCAACGTACGAATCACTCGCTCATGAGCCGGTGCTGAACGCGCCGTCACCAACGCCGTGCGGATAGGGCAGTCGTCGTCGGGAAATTCACGCTGCAACAGGTTGAGGGCGGCCAGGAAGCCCTTGAACGGCCCTCCGCGCAGCGGTTCGCGGGCGGACTCACGCTCGCTGGCCTGAAACGCTTCCAGGCCACCGGACTGGTAGACCCGCTCCGATTCGTCGGAAAACAGCACCGCATCACCGTCGAAGGCAATCCGCAATTCATCACTGGCTGCGCGGCTCGCACCGCCCGACAAAATGGTCGCCGCCGCGAAACCGGCGTCCAGTGCACTGCGCACATCTTCGGCATGCGTCGACAGAAACAGGTCACAGCCAAAGGCCTTGAGATACGGATAGGGGCTGCGTCCGCCGACAAACGCCGCGCGGGAAATCGCCAGCCCATAGTGGTGAATCGAGTTAAACACCCGCAGGCCGGTGTCGGCGCTGTTGCGCGACACCAGGATCACCTCGACCCGCGCTCGACCGAGGCGGGTGTTGAGGTTCAGGAGTTTCTCCACCAGAGGGAAAGCGTCACCGGGTTCGAGGATTTCGTCTTCGTGCTCGATCTGATATTGCCGGTAGGCTTCGACGCCGCTCGACAGATAAACCTTGTGGCTTTCGCTCAGGTCGAACAGTGCTCGCGAAGAAATCGCCAGCACCAGTTTGTCGTCGATAGTCTTTGCCATGCCCTTCCCCCTCAGGTAGATCGGCTCACCTGTTGCGTCGATCGATGAACCCCAAACTGCGATACAACGCTTCAATCAGCGGCAATTCGCACCCCGCCGCTTTGGCCGCCGCCAAGGGCCGCGCATAAATCGCGGCCAGTTCCAGCGGTCGCTTGTGCAGGAAATCGTGATACATGCTCGGCCAGTAGTCCGGCATTCTTTCGGTCACCATGAACAGATGATCGGCATAACCGGCCGGTATGTCGTGACCACAGGCGGTCGCCCCCTGAACCACTTCGGCCATCAAGGCCTTGATCAGTTCCCGACTGTCGGCATCGGCCATCAATGGCGTGGTGCTTGCTCCCAGCAGAACCGACAGGCCGTTGTAAGGAATATTCCAGACCAGTTTTTGCCAGCGCGCCTGATGCAGATCCGGCATGGCCTGCGAATCGATACCGGCGCTGTGAAATAACCCGGCGCCCTCCTCGACAATTGCCATGCGCGCCTGCTCATCAGCAGCGGGGCCACTGTGGTAGCCGATGTTGACTGCACCGAGCGCCTGATGGGTAATTTCCCCGGGACCGGTGCGATGGACGCAAATAAAACACAGCCCGCCCAGCAGATGCAGCGAGCCGGGGAGCAACTCGCGCAGACTGTCTTCAACGTCCAGGCCATTTTGCAGTACCAGCACCTTGGCATTCGGTGCGGCCGCCTGAATGATGGCGGGCGCCAGATCCGCGTTACTGGTGGTTTTAGCGCCCACCAACAACCAGTCGCAGGGCGGCATGTCTTCGGCCGACGAATAGGCCTGAACCGGATTCAACGTCAGCGCACCATGCACCGCGCTGTCGAGTTGCAACCCGCGCTCGGCCACCGCTGAAAACTCACTGCGCAGCAAGAAGTGCACATCGAAGCCGGCACGCGCCAGCATCATCCCGTAGAACCCGCCGATAGCGCCGGTTCCAATTACACCGATTGTCGGCTTGGTGACTGCCCCCATCATGGCAACTCCTCTGCTGTTCTCATCAGCGCCCGACCGACCGCATCATTGAGTTCGGTGCCGGTCAGACGCGATTGTAGTACCCCGAAAAACTCACCGTCGCGCACCACAAACAGCGCCGGCAAATGAAAAACCTGATATCGCTCGACCACCCCGCCATTGCTCCCGGCATCGATCCAGCACAGTCGATCAACCGTCAGATCGAGCCTGGGCAACTGTTCACGGGCAAATCGGCAACTGGCACAGCCGACACTGGTGAAAATCACCAGGGATACGCCGCTCATTGCCAGTAGCCGTTGGTCGGCATCGAAGTCGGTCAGTTCCAATTCGACCACTATACTTCGGGAAACAATGTCAGATGGCCGACACAGGGAGTACGTGTTCATGGGACGTTTTATTCCTCATCCTGATGATGTGCCCGTCGAAATGACGTTACTCAAACATGAGTGCATTTCGCGCCAGCGCTTGCACACTATCAGCCTCGGGGGCATGGCTTGCAATTATCACCGGGCCTGGCGCCATGGTACGGCGCTGGAAGTGCGCATGCCGACCTTGAACCCCGACATGCGTTATCTGGGCTATGTGGCCTGGTGCTTGCGGCGCAAACGCGGCTATCTGGTGGGCATTGCCTTTGTGGACGAGCAGATGCTGTTCAGTGCCCGGATGGGCGAGCAGGTGTGCCAGATCGAACGCTACTGTCGCCTGCATGACGCGCACGAAGACTTGCAGGATATTCAGGCACTGGCCCTCGAATGGGTACAAGAGCATGCCGACGAGTTCTCTCACGACACCGTTCATAAGGCATTTGCACAGCCGGTGCTGGATTAAACCCATTGTCGAGCAGGCGGATAACGCGCTAAGGTTCGGCTCCCCGACGCGCTTAATTTGCTGTGCTCCGCCGCGCGGGTTCGCTGGCGGCCGGCACCCGTGACCTGACGAGTAAACGATGGCTGATTTACCGATCAACGACCTAAACGTCGCCTCCAACGAGACACTGATCACTCCTGATCAGCTCAAGCGTGATATCCCTCTGAGCGACGCCGCCCTGCGCACCGTCACCAAAGGCCGCGAAGTCATTCGCAATATCCTGGATGGCACCGACCACCGCCTGTTCGTCGTCATCGGGCCTTGCTCGATCCACGACATCAAGGCTGCCCACGAATACGCCGATCGCCTGAAGGCACTCGCCGCCGAAGTGTCCGATACCCTGTATCTGGTCATGCGCGTGTATTTCGAGAAGCCACGCACCACCGTCGGCTGGAAAGGCTTGATCAACGACCCGTACCTGGACGACTCGTTCAAGATCCAGGATGGTCTGCACATTGGTCGTCAATTGTTGCTCGACCTGGCCGAAATGGGCCTGCCGACCGCGACCGAAGCCCTCGACCCGATCTCCCCGCAGTATCTGCAGGACCTGATCAGCTGGTCGGCCATCGGTGCGCGTACCACAGAGTCCCAGACTCACCGCGAAATGGCTTCTGGCCTGTCCTCGGCAGTCGGCTTCAAGAACGGCACCGATGGCGGTCTGACAGTGGCGATCAACGCCCTGCAATCGGTTTCCAGCCCGCACCGTTTCCTGGGCATCAATCAGGAAGGTGGCGTGTCGATCGTCACCACCAAGGGCAACGCCTACGGCCACGTGGTACTGCGCGGTGGCAACGGCAAGCCGAACTATGACTCGGTCAGCGTCGCGCTTTGCGAGCAAGCGCTGAACAAGGCGAAGATCAAGCCAAACATCATGGTCGATTGCAGCCACGCCAACTCCAACAAGGACCCGGCCCTGCAACCGCTAGTGATGGAGAATGTGGCCAACCAGATTCTCGAAGGCAACCAGTCGATCATCGGCTTGATGGTCGAGAGTCACCTGAACTGGGGCTGCCAGGCCATCCCGAAAGACCTCGCCGACTTGCAATACGGCGTGTCGATCACCGACGCCTGCATCGATTGGTCCGCCACCGAAAACACCTTGCGCAGCATGCATGCCAAGCTCAAGGACGTGCTGCCTAAACGCGATCGCACTTGATCACCGTTTAGCGCACACAAAAACGCCAGGCTTAAACCTGGCGTTTTTTTATGCGTTCGTTTTGGTCACAGCTTGGCGGCGTGCCGCTGGTGACGTTCCATGTAGCGCTCGACGTAAGAGCACGATGGGATCACGGTGTAACCCATTTCATCTGCGTACGAAAGCGCCTTCTCGGTCAAGGCTGCGGCAATGCCGCGACCACGCAATGCGTTGGGCACAAAGGTGCGATAGATATCCAGGGTCTGTTTCCCCAGATCCATATAGGTCAGGTAGGCACGATGACCGTCCACAGTGGTCTCGAACTGATGACCAGCCTGGTCATGGTGGATGGACAACGCCTCGCTCATCACTACTCCTCGCGGGTCTTGAAATCTGACCCCTACCTTACCGATGTTTTTCCGGCGAAGGAACATCTACGCCACCCCGTGCCTGAATGGACACCGAGAAGAACTGCACCGATCTCGCGCAACCGAACACGTAACAAATAGTAGGCACCATTGGCAGAAATGCTCAAGGTGCGCTCGTCATCGTGCTTAGCCAGCGGGTGCTGCTCCAGGGTACGTAGGGACGGCTCGACCGACGGTCTTTGCGGGTCGACAGCCTGAACATTGCCGGATGTTGAGACATAAGACGAACCCGTTCTCTTAAAGTCACCTCTACATGGATAAAGATTATGAGAGCCGCTGTGCAAAATTCGAACAAAAGTATGGACGAATTCATCTAGCCAGACTTTAGCCAAGACTGAAAAAAAACGCCGTGAGTGCGCGGAACTTTTCCTTGGCGGCTCGCTCATCTCGGGCCTCGCAGCTGGATATTTTTTAAACAATGCAGTTAAAAGTTGCTCGAAAAAGAATCAACGCCTACAATTTTTTTTGCTTCTTGCTTTACGTCAGTTTACTTACGAGTAGTAATGGGTAGTATGTACGCCGGCTATTTCCTCACTCTGAGGAGACAGCTACTTAATAGAAAGTCCTTGAAGGGGAACACGATGAACAACGTTCTGAAATTCTCTGCTCTGGCTCTGGCCGCAGTTCTGGCCACTGGTTGCAGCAGCACATCGAAAGAAACCGAAGCACGTCTGACCGCTACTGAAGACGCAGCTGCTCGCTCCCAGGCTCGTGCAGACGAAGCTTACCGTAAAGCTGATGAAGCTCTGGCTGCTGCTCAAAAAGCACAACAGACTGCTGACGAAGCTAACGAGCGTGCTCTGCGCATGCTGGACAAAGCTAGCCGCAAGTAATAGTCCCTCGGGATTATTATCAAGCCGACCCATTTTATGGGTCGGCTTTTTATTGCCTGATGCTTCTTTCAGGCAACAAAAAACCCGCCGACGCAGCCTGCGTCGGCGGGTTTTTTTCAAGCCTTACTGCAATGGATCGAGCGGCGCACTCGACATCATCGGCGCGGCATTGTTCGGCACGGCGATTTCCACTGGTAAGCCATCTTCAGCGGCGACCACGTCGCGCACCACATCCCAATTCATGCGCAGGTTGTTGGTGATGTCCTCACGCTTGAGCATCGCATTGATAACCGCGGTGTGCTTGTCGACCACCGAAGGGTTGCCCTTGTCATCCAGCGGCGTGTGCGCTTCCAGGTAAACCTTGCCGGCACTTATACCGAACTTGTACGGGTCGTTGATAATGCGCACCGACGTTCCGACCGGCACCATGCCGGCCATTTCCAGTACGTTGTTGTTGAACATGCGGAAGCAACCGTGACTGGTGCGCATGCCAATGCCGAACTTCTTGTTGGAACCGTGGATCAGGTAGCCCGGTGTGCCCAATGTGAACTTGAACGGCCCCAGCGGGTTGTCAGGGCCTGCCGGCACCACGTTAGGCAGCGGATCACCGTCGGCGGCGTGCTCGGCCTTGATCGACGCTGGAGGGGTCCAGGTCGGGTTCGGCGTCTTCGCGGTGATGTTGGTGTGGGCAATTGGCGAGCCCCAGCCTTCACGACCGATACCCAGCGGGAATGTGTAAACCACATTCTTGCCTTTGGGGTAGTAGTAGAGGCGGTACTCGGCCAGGTTGATCACGATGCCTTCACGCGGTCCCGGCGGCAGGATGAAACGTGTCGGCAGAATGATTTCGGTACCGGCGCCCGGCAACCATGCATCGACTCCCGGGTTGGCCGCGAGCATTTCTGTGTAGCCCAAGTCGTAAGCGGTACCAATGTCAGCGAAGGTATCTTCGTACTTGGCCTTGATCACCTGCACCTGACCGATGATGTCTTCACCGGGAGGTGGCAGGGGAAACTCCAATGCTGCAACTGGACCAGCCACACAAAGGGCGGCAAGAGACAAGAAGCGGGTGACGGCAGGAAAACGCGGCAACATCCGGAAAGTCCTTCGCAGATCGACAAGGGTAAGAGCGGGATTGTACACCGGCGCCCTTGAATTCGGGGAGTCGGCCGATAGCACGCTACCTTTTATGCGCTAGAGCTCGAACCGTAGCTCTGGCCAGATCGGCGAGGTACCGCGTTTTTGCGATTCCAGAATGGCCCGGCACAGCGAGCATAGACGCTGGTCCTGGAACACCCGACGATCGACACTCGACCAACGCGGCTGTGCCGGCAACAGGCTGCCGCACAAGGTTCGGTCCGCCGAGCCGCCCAGCTCCAGCTGACGGGTTACCAGATGTACCCGCACTTCCTGGCAGGCGAACAGATCCAGCTGTTCGTCAGGCTCGATCAGTTGATAGGCAAAAAGTGACCAGGCAGGACGCGGCATCGGGGGCTCCAAATCGGGGGCGCCACCTTAGCCGAAAGCCTGCGCCTAGAAAAGCGTCATAACAGCGGTTTTAGCGTAGGCCAGACATTTTCCAGCAACTTGTCCTGAGCCCCGGCCGCCGGGTGTATGCCGTCCGCCTGCATCAAGTCCGGATGGCCGCCGACGCCATCGAGAAAAAACGGCACCAGCGGGATTTTTTTCTCGGTGGCCAGCGTGCTGTAGACCTTGGAAAAGGCCTCGGTGTAACGAACGCCATAATTGGGTGGCAATTGCATGCCCAGCAGGAGGACCTTGGCACCGCTGTCGCGGGAGCTGTCGATCATCGAAGCAAGGTTTTGTTGCAAATTAGCCGGGGGCATTCCACGCAGTCCGTCATTGCCACCCAACTCGAGGATGACCAGTTCCGGCTTATGCTCTGCAAGCAGCGCAGGCAGGCGCGCCTGGCCTCCGGCGCTGGTGTCGCCGCTGATGGAGGCATTGACCACCTTATCGTCGAAACCTTCGTGTTTGAGCCGTTGTTCGAGCAGCGAGACCCACCCCAAGCGGGTATCCAGTCCGAAACCCGCGCTGATACTATCGCCAACGATCAGGACAGTACCCGCCGCTGCGTTCTGGGCCATGCACATCAAGGCCAGGCCAGCACTCAAAAACCACACACGCATCGGATTCTCCATGGGCGCAAGCATTCTCACCGCGAAGAACCTCAGCAAAGTGGTTCCCAGCGCGGAAGGTGAACTGACTATCCTGCACGAACTCAGCCTGGAACTGAACAAGGGCGACAGCCTGGCCATCGTCGGCGCCTCCGGTTCCGGCAAGTCCACCCTCCTCGGTCTGCTTGCCGGGCTCGACCTGCCCAGCAGCGGCGAAGTCACGCTGGCCGGGCAAGGGCTGAGCACGCTCGATGAAGATCAACGCGCACGCATTCGGGCCGAGCATGTCGGTTTTGTGTTCCAGTCCTTTCAGTTGCTCGACAGTCTCAACGCCCTGGAAAACGTCATGCTGCCCCTGGAACTCGATGGCCGCAAAGATGCCCGCGAGCGTGCCACCGAGTTTCTGCAACGGGTCGGCCTGGGCCAGCGCCTGACGCACTCGCCGCGCCAGCTCTCCGGTGGAGAACAGCAGCGCGTGGCAATTGCCCGGGCGTTTGCCGCCGAACCCGATGTGCTGTTCGCCGATGAACCCACCGGCAACCTCGACAGCCACACCGGCGAGCGCATCAGCGATCTGTTGTTCGAACTCAACCAGGAACGCGGCACAACGCTGGTGCTGGTGACTCACGACGAACGCCTGGCACATCGTTGCCGGCGCCTGATCCGCCTTGAAGCCGGCCTGCTGGTCGGCCCTCTGGAGCCTTGATGGCACGCCTGCCGCTGCTGCGCCTATTCAGTCTTGCCATCCGCCAACTGCTGCGCGATGCCCGCGCGGGTGAGTTGCGCGTGTTGTTCTTCGCCTTGCTGGTCGCTGTGGCGGCGAGTACTGCCATCGGCTATTTCGGCGCCCGTTTGAACGGCGCCATGATGTTGCGCGCCACCGAGTTTCTGGGTGCCGACCTGTTGCTCGAAGGCAGCTCACCGGCACGGCCCGAACAGATCAAAAGCGGTGTGGAACTGGGGCTCCAGCATGCTCAAGTGGTGGAGTTCTCCAGCGTCATCGCCACTGACAACGGCATTCAGCTGTCCAGCATCAAAGCTGCTGATGACGTCTACCCACTGCGCGGCGAACTGAAAAGTGCCCCGGCGCCCTTCGCCCCGGAAGTACCCGGAAGCGGACCGAAACCCGGTGAGGCCTGGGTTGAGGCGCGACTGCTGACGGCGCTGGATTTGAAGATCGGCGACAGCATCGACGTCGGCATGAAAACCCTGAAACTGGCACGCGTGCTGACCTACGAACCCGACCGGACCGGCAATTTCTACAGCCTCACGCCACGCGTGCTGATCAATCTCAACGACCTTACCGCCACCGGTGTGGTGCAACCCGGAAGTAGAGTCAGTTACCGCGAGCTCTGGCGCGGCAAAGCCGAGGCGCTGGAAACCTATCGCCAACTGATCAAGCCTGGTCTGGCTGCCAACCAGCGCCTGCAGGATGCCCGCGACGGCAACCGACAAATTGGCGGTGCGTTGGGCAAGGCCGAGCGTTACCTCAACATGGCGAGCCTGGTGGCGGTTCTGCTGTCCGGTGTGGCGGTGGCGCTGTCTGCCACTCGCTTCGCCACGCGCCGCTTCGATGCCAGTGCATTGCTGCGTTGCCTGGGCCTGTCACGCAGGGAAACCATGGTGCTGTTCAGTTTGCAGCTGACGGTACTCGGCCTGCTCGCCAGCCTCAGCGGCGCCCTTATCGGCTGGCTGGCACAGCTTGGGCTGTTTGCGTTGCTGCATGATTTGTTGCCGACCGATGTACCGCCGGGTGGTTTGCTGCCGGCCATAGCAGGGATCGGCACCGGGCTGGTTGCACTGGCTGGATTCGCCCTGCCACCGCTGGCCGCACTCGGTCGCGTGCCGCCGCTGCGGGTGTTGCGTCGGGACATGCTACCGATTCCGTCCAGCACCTGGATGGTCTATGGCGCCGCCTTGGGCGCCCTTGGCCTGATCATGTGGCGTCTGAGCCTCGACCTGGTGCTGACCTTCGCCCTGCTCGGCGGTGGCGTGATCGCCGCGCTGGTACTCGGCGGCTTGCTCTTGCTGCTGCTGAAAAGCCTGCGTCGGATGCTGGCCCGCGCTTCGCTGCCCTGGCGCCTCGGGTTGGGCCAGCTGCTGCGTCATCCGTTGGCGGCAGCGGGACAAGCCTTGGCCTTCGGGCTGATTCTTCTGTCCATGGCGCTGATCGCGCTGCTGAGGGGTGAGCTGCTGGACACCTGGCAGAACCAGCTACCGAAAAACGCCCCGAATTACTTTGCGCTGAACATCCTGCCGGCGGACAAACAGGCCTTTACGGATCGCCTGATCCAACTGTCAGCGCAGTCCGCACCACTTTACCCGGTGGTGCCGGGTCGACTGATCAGCATCAACGGCGAGCCGGTGCAGGACATCGTCAGCAAGGATTCGGCAGGTGATCGAGCGATCCAGCGCGACCTGAGCCTGACCTGGGCGGCAGACTTGCCGACGGGCAACAAGATCACGGCGGGTAACTGGTGGACCGAACAGACACCCGAGGAGGTTCCCGGTGTTTCGGTTGAAGGCAAAGTGGCCGAAAGCCTGAAGCTCAAGCTGGGCGATCACATGGTGTTTACCGTGGGCGGGGTCAATCGTGAAGCGAAAGTCACCAGCTTGCGAGAGATCAACTGGGACAACTTCCAGCCGAACTTCTTCATGATCTTCCAGCCTGGCACCTTGAAGGATTTGCCAGCGACTTACCTGACCAGTTTCTATTTGGCGGCCGGTCATGATCAGCAGATTGTCGACCTGTCGCGAAGCTTCCCGGCGGTGACCATTCTGCAAGTCGAAGCCTTGCTGGAGCAGCTGCGCAGCATCCTCGCCCAGGTCACGCTGGCGGTGGAGTATGTGTTGTTGTTTGTACTCGCGGCGGGGATGGCGGTATTGTTTTCCGGCTTGCAGGCGACGCTCGATGAGCGCATCCGACAAGGCGCCCTGTTGCGAGCGCTGGGGGCCGAACGGCAATTGCTGGTGAAGGCCCGAAGGATCGAGTTCGGTTTACTCGGCGCGGTCAGCGGCTTGTTGGCGGCACTGGGCTCGGAACTGGTGAGCCTGGTGCTCTACCGCTACGCATTTGACCTGCCGTGGCATCCGCATCCGTGGTTACTGGTCTTGCCATTGATCGGCGCAGTACTGATTGGCGGTGCCGGAGTGTTCGGTACCCGTCGTGCGTTGAACGCCAGCCCCCTGACAGTGTTGCGCGAGGGTTGATAGACTCGAACCTTCTCCCTCACAAGAAGTTGCCATGAGCCGTTATCGCCCTCCCCGCACCGCTGGCACCGCGCTGATCACCCCCGAAGGTGAAGCGCGGATGCGGGCCGAGTTTCATGAGCTTTGGCATGTACGGCGACCGCAAGTGACGCAGTCGGTGAGTGAGGCCGCGGCTCAGGGTGATCGTTCCGAGAACGCGGAATACACGTACGGCAAAAAGATGCTGCGCGAGATCGACAGCCGCGTGCGCTTTCTTACCAAGCGGCTGGAAGCGCTCAAGGTGGTCAGCGAAAAACCCAGCGATCCGAACAAGGTCTATTTTGGCGCCTGGGTCACGATCGAAGACGAGGACGGCAAAGAGTCGCGCTACCGCATTGTCGGGCCGGATGAGCTGGACCTGAAACTGGGGCTGATCAGCATCGACTCACCGCTCGCCCGCGCGCTGATCGGCAAGGCGCTGGACGCCGAAGTTCGTGTCCAGACACCGACCGGTGAGCAATGCGTGTATATCGTGGCGATTGAGTACCTTTGAACCTCAGCGGCGGGTGATCAGGCCTTGTCGGGCAACGCGGGTCAACTGCCGGATCATTTCCGGGGCGTCTTCAAGGCTGGGTGATTGAATCACCGCCAAGTCAAAACTGTCGCTGGCAAATCGAGCCAGCGATTCGCCGTCTTCGACAAACTGGATCAGGAACGCAGCAGGCCCGCCGGTACGACGTGGCCAGCCATCGAGATAACGCAGAAGTGTCGGCTGATGTTGACCGCCAAGCAGGATCTTTGGATTGCGCTGGGTGAGATGTGCCGTGATCGGCGCGGGACGTACTGTAGGGCTAAGTGCGTTCATCGAGTCGTGTCTCTGCCTCAAAAGTCTGCATGGCAGGTGAGAGGCAACACCGAACCAGCGCTTTAGCGGTATTTCGAAGCCTGTTTCAAGCTTCTATCGGCAACTGATTGAGTCACCTGGCGCCCCGCAAGTAGCTGTTTAAATCGGCGCATGGGCAACATCCTAGAGAAGCTGACCGGACAGTGTCAAGAATGACGCACACAAAAAAGGCCTGCGCAATGCAGGCCTTTTCGTTGAGTCAGAGCGGTCAGTCGCTGATGACGCGGTCTGCCGACAGCTTGCCGGCACCTTCGATCAATACCGCGACGCTGCCACCGAGCAGGGCCAGGGCGAATTCATAACCGTTGTTGGTCATGAACAGGCCGTTATGAATATGCACCGAGAAAATCGCGACCAGCGAGAGGAATGTCAGCCCCAGTGCAGCCGGACGTGTCAGTAGACCGATGATCAGGGCCAGGCCGCCGAAGAACTCGGTACCACCGGCCAGGATCGCCATCAGATGACCCGGCGCCAGGCCCAGGCTTTCCATGTACTGGGCAGTGCCGGCAATGCCGTATCCCCCAAACATGCCGAAGAGTTTCTGCGAGCCGTGAGCTGCGAAAATGATCCCGACAACGATCCGTATGGCGGTCAGACCGAAACCGGCGCGGGTAAACAGTACCTTGTTGATCAGTGAGCTCATGCTGTGTCATCCATTGTGAGAGTGTGTTCGTTGGGCGCCATGTTAATCGATAAGACAAATGTTAAAAGCGCAATAATTGCGACATAACGATCAAATTAGCTGATCATTTAAGAGAGACAACTTTTTGTCCCTGCGGCTCCAGCGACTCCCTCTCACGATCGAATGCCAGGTAATACTTGTTCACGCTATTAACATAGCTGACGGGGCCCATGCCCACCTGCTCCATGGCAATGCGCTCGACCTGGAAGAACCACTGATTGGGGTTCAGGCCACGCCGCCGGGCTTCGGCGCGCATGCCTTGAACCCGCTCCGGGCCAATGTTGTAGGCGGCCAGCACAAACGCCATGCGCTCACGCTCGTTGAGTTTGGGGCTGGCGAAGAACTTGCGGCGGATCATGGCCAGGTACTTGGCCCCGGCCTGGACATTGGCGTCGAGGTCCTGAATGTTGTTGACCCCCACTCGCTGGGCGGCAGACGGGGTGATTTGCATCAAGCCCGTGGGGCCGCCACTGTTGCGGGCATTGGGTTGCAGTCCCGACTCCTTGAACGCCAGCGCCGCCAGGTTCAACCAGTCCATGCCTTGGGCATCGGCATGCTTTTGCAGCACCGGACGCAGTTTCTCCAGGCGCTGGCGGTCGGCCTTGGCCAGTGGATTGTGCACTTGATACAGTCGCCGATAGATCCGCAGAAACGCCACGTCCTGGTCCGACGGTTTCTTGTACGTCGTCAAAAAACGATCGATGCTCGCCCGTAGCATCGACGCATCGCGGCGCACAAACCAGAACTCTTCGCCCGGCTCGCTGATCTGCACCTGCTTGTCGAAACGCAATTTGGGCAAAATCTTGCCCCAGCGCTCGGCAATCGGTTGCTCGACAATGGTCAGGTGAAAGATCCCGCCCTGAACCATTTCCAGCACGTCTTCGACGGCGAGGCTGGGATCAACCCACTCGATCGTTATCGGTGCCAACTTGTGCAGCGCCAGTTTGGAATTGATCTGGCTCACCGCGTCCCCGGCTGCACTGCCGTTGGGCAGCGCCAGGGTTTTGCCCGAGAGTTGTTCAACACGGGTGTAACGACGCTCGCCTTTGATCCCCACCAGCACCAACGGGATATTGCTGGCGAGCGGTTCACTGCTGCTGACCGCGAAGCCTGGCTGCAAATCGAGCAACTCCCCGGGTGCGACCAGATCACCCTCCCCGCGTTGCAAGGCGCCGAGCAGTTGATCCTTGGCTTTGGGGATGATCTTGAGGTTGATTTCCTGACCGTCACGGGCGTGGCCATTGAGGTATTGCTCGAAGGCGTGCAAGCGGTGGTATTCGACACCGATGGCCTGGCCCTGGACTTCGCCGGAACTGTTGCGGCTCTGGTTGACCAGCACCCGCAATACCCGGCTGCTGCGAATCTCCGCCAGGTCGCGCACCTTGGCTGCCGGCACGGCTTGCAGCGGCCCGGCCAGACGTGCAACCGCCGGCATCGGCAGCAGCAACGAACAGCACAGCAGTAGCAATATCGAGGGACGTATCATCCACTCTCCGGAAAGATTACTGGCCGATTTCCAAAAAAATCATGAAATCGAACGACAGAAACAGAGCGCCATGAGCGCTGGCAAAGTGCGAAAGACTGGCACAGTGATGGCACCTTGACCACCCTGCCCTGTCTTGCGGCATCAAGAGACAGCTTTAACTCGTTGTAGTTCTTGGTTTTTCTTATAAATCTACAGCTCTGATATGCTTTCCGGCCTTTGGTCCGAGGTAGCACCATGCAACTCATCGATATCGGCGTCAACCTGACCAACCCCAGTTTTGCCGACAAACACCAGGCCGTACTCGACCGCGCGTATGCCGCGGGGGTCTGCCAATTGGTCCTGACCGGCACGAATGTCGAGGGCAGTGAACAGGCTCTTGAACTGTGCCAGCAACTGGACGAAACAGCTCAACGGCTGTTTGCCACGGCCGGCATTCACCCGCATGCGGCGACCGACTGGAACGCTGACAGCGCGCAGCGTTTGCGCAGTTTGCTCAGGGAGCCAAACGTGGTGGCCGTGGGCGAATGCGGGCTGGATTTCAATCGCGACTTCTCGCCGCGCCCACAGCAGGAAAAGGTCCTCGAAGAGCATCTGGCGATGGCGGTCGAGTTGCAGTTGCCGGTGTTCCTGCATGAACGCGATGCCAGTCAGCGACTGCTGGAAATCCTGCGTGATTACCGAGATCAATTGCCGGCCGCCGTCGTGCATTGCTTCACCGGCGAAAAGAAAGCCCTGTTCAGCTACCTCGATCTGGATCTGCACATCGGCATTACCGGCTGGATTTGCGACGAGCGCCGGGGCACGCACCTGCATCCGTTGGTGAAGGAAATCAAACGGGGCCGGTTGATGCTGGAAAGCGATGCGCCGTATCTGCTGCCACGCAGCTTGCGGCCCAAGCCGAAAAACGGTCGCAACGAGCCGGCGTATTTGACTGAAGTGTTGCGGGAGGTGGCGTTGCATCGTGGGGAGACGTTGGAGGATGTGGCTGATCACACCACTGCCTGTGCACGAGCGTTCTTCGGTTTGCCTTCAATCCCCCGATAATCACAATCCTCTGTGGGAGCGAGCCTGCTCGCGATAGCGGACTGTCTGACACATTAATGCTGAATGTGCCGACCCTATCGCGAGCAGGCTCGCTCCCACAGGGGGACGGTGATACATGTTGATCCACATCAAACACTGGGCTCCTGAGTAGCGGCACAATGATGGCACCTTGCCAATACTGTTTCCGCTATCAGAGAAGACCTCCATGGGTGCCTGGCTTAGCAACATCTCGCTGAAATACAAATTCTGGGCGGTCAATGCGGTCGCCTTCTTCACGACGCTGTTGCTGGTGTTGTACGCCGTACAGCTCGAACAACAGGCTCGCAGTCATGCCGCGCAGGCAAGCGCTCAGGCGCAGGCGCGATTGCTCGGCGCGTGGCCACCCGGCCAACCGCTGCCCAAGGCCGACAACCTGCTGACCTTCGGTCGCGGGCAAGCGCCGTTGCTGAACGATCAGCCGCTACTGGAACTGACGGATAGCCACGGCTGGGTCGAGATCAACTCAATGCCGCTGTTCGGCGATAACCCGTTAATGGGTGCCGAGGTGTTCACGCGTCCTGACGACCAGCACGTCGCGGTGATCGCCTTTGGCCCGAGCCTGAGCCAAATCTTCAATGAGCGCTTCGCCGCCTACGCAGTGGCCGTTTTTCTTCTGATGCTGGCAATGCTGGGCGCTTCGCAATTGTTGATCCGCTTCCTGCTGAGTCAGCTCAACACCTTGAAAGACGTGATGCTCCACGTCGAGAAAACCGGCGACCTGTCCGCCCGTGTACCGCTGGCCTGCAAGGATGAAGTCGGGCAGATGGCCAACGCCTTCAACGCGATGCAGGCCGGCTACCAGCGGGTGGTCAACACTGTCGCCAACACTGCGCGGCAACTGGATATCGGCGCCGCACGCCTGGCTTCGAGCATGAACGAAGTGCGCCAGGGCATGCTCGGCCAGCAAAGCGAAACCGATCAGGCGGCCACGGCGATCAATGAAATGACCGCCACCGTTTATCACATCGCCCAACACGCTGGCGCCACCCGCGACCTCTCGCAAACGGCAGACACGCTGGCGGGCAGTGGGCAGCAGGTGGTCAGTCGGGTGCAGAAGTCGATTGCCGGGTTGTCCAGCGGTGTGCAGCAGACGGCCGAAATGATTCAGCGCCTGGCCGAGGACAGCCAGAAAATCAACGGCGTGGTCAGCGTGATTCACAGCATTGCCGAGCAAACCAATTTGCTGGCCCTGAATGCGGCCATCGAAGCGGCACGTGCCGGTGAAATGGGTCGAGGCTTTGCGGTCGTCGCCGATGAAGTGCGCAATCTGGCCAAACGTGTACAGATCTCCACCGACGAGATCACCCTGATGGTGTCCGCCTTGCAGGCCGGGACTCGAGACGCGGTGGACTTCATGCAGGACAGCTCATTCAAGGCCGACGACTGTGTAAAACAGGCTCAAGAGGCCGGTGCCGCGCTGGCAGAGATTACCGGCGCTGTGGCGCAGATGCGTGAAAGCAATACGCAAATTGCGGTGGCGGCCGAAGAGCAAAGCCAGGTGGCGGAAGAGATGAATCGGGCGGTAGTGAGTATTCGCAATGTGACTGAAAATACCGTGCAGCAAACCATCAACTCAGCGACGACCAGTCATGAACTGGCGGCGCTGGCCGGGGAGTTGAGTAAGGCAATCGGACAGCTCAAGCTCTGAGGGCCCCATCGTCGGAACGCCGCCCGGAGCCGGCTCGCTCCCACATTTTCTATTCTTCAATCATAAGGTCAACCCGGATTGAGGAGTTTCAACATGGGCAAACGTCACCCCAACCTACCCGCCTGGCAATGGCGAGCGTACCCGAGCAATCATCAGCACCCGACCAACCTGGTGCTGCACCTGATAGCCGTGCCGCTGTTCATCGTCGCGTTTCTGCTGATTGTTTCCGGGGTGTTCAGCCTGAGCCTGGTGAACATCGCCATCGGTGTGGTCGGCCTGCTCGCTGCGCTGGGTCTGCAACGTCACGGTCACAGCCTGGAGGTGCAAGCCTCCGAGCCGTTCAGTGATCGCAAAGATGCGGTGTCACGCTTGCTGGTCGAGCAGTTCCTGACGTTCCCACGGTTTTTCCTGAGCGGCGGCTGGTGGCGCGCCTGGCGTGAGCGCCACCGTCGGCACTGATCAGGCGAAAATCGTTACCGTCTGCCGGCTGATGGCGATCAGCTGTCCGTCCGCGCTCCACAATTTCGCGGCCGCATGACCGTAGCCGTCTGCCGCATGCTCGGTTTCCACCCGGTATTTGCACCAGTCCAGCGTGCTTAACTCCAGCAACGGCTGGACGAATTCGATAGTCCAGGTCAGCGTGCTGCCCATCGCCGTTTTTTTCAGGTGCGGTAACAAGGACGGCGGCCAGGCGTCCACCAGCGCGAGGATATGCGACTCGGTGACGACCTCTTCCTTCACGTCCCCGCGCAAACGCACCCAACCGCCCATCTCGCGAGAGTTGTTGCCGGTAAACGGCATGCCACCGACAGCCCAACGCATCGCCAGATGCTGCATGAATTCCGGAATCACACCCGGGATGAAGGGCAACTCCTGGCACTCGTCCCAGTGCTTCATGTCGGGTGCTGGCTCGGCCATCACCGACACCTCAGAGGGGCGTGACGCACCGAAGCTTCCCTGGATCAACGTCACCACTTGTCCTTTCTGCATTGCCCGGCCCAGCACCTGGCTGACGGCTTTGCCTTCGCGCAACACATCGACTTCAAAGCTGACAGGTACTTCAGGCTCGACCGGTCCGACAAAGGTGATCGCCAGCGAACGCACCGGCCGGTCTGCCGGGACTTTTGCGCGCATGGCTTCGTATTGCAACGCCGCCACCAGGCCACCGAAACTGGCACGTCCCTGCGCCCATCCCGCCGGAATAGACAGCTCCAGCGGTTGCCGGCGGACGGCGTCGAGCAAATCGCAAAAACGCATGAAAACCTCAGAGACGGGAAAAAGTAGAGGGAGATCTTAACCAGCCAGCGACGTCGACACAGCACTTATTCCGGCCAAAAGCACTGACAGAAGAGCCGCGTCTGGTCGTGGAATACGAATCTTCATCCAACACCAACCCCATGTGGGAGCGAGCCTGCTCGCGAATGCGATGTGCCAGCCTACAGAGATGTCGACTGATACGACGCCTTCGCGAGCAGGCTCGCCCCCACAATTTGATCTGTGGTGATTTCAGGATTTGAAGCAAGTGGCGCTGAGTTTGTCGAGAACGCGGTCAGCGCGGCTTTCGGCATCGGCCAACGTGGTTTTCCAGACGGCGACACAAGGCAATAAATCTGGCTCTTCAACAGCTCTGGCCAGCCATTGCCAACTGTCGTGCCAATCACCCAAAGCGCCCTGAGCCGCTTTCAATCGGGCCAGGGCCGCCTTCGGCAAACGGTCCAGTTCGGGATAGGCTTCGATGCCATAGCGCACACGCTTGATCAACAGGCGCAAACGGTGACGGTCGTGGGCCGGATCGTGCAGTGCAACATCCAGTTTCTTCCACTGTTTGCCCAGGCGTTTTTCAATACGCTTTCGCAAGCCCTTGAGCAACCCCTGACGTTGGGAGGCGCGCAAGAAACGCGGAAAGGCATCGAAGATCATCATCAACTGCGCCAGCTCAGGACTCGCCGCCACCGCCGGATACGCCTGCGCCATCTGCGCCATGCGCCAATGCGCGGCTTCGGGCTGACCGTGCTCAAGCAAATACGCCGCCAGCACTTCGCGATCACGCAACGGCGTGGTCAGCTCGCCGACCCGGGCCGCCGCCACTTCGACCTGCTCGACGCCGGGCAGGCCGCGCAAGGGTCGCAACAGACTGCGCAAACGGCGAACCGTGGTGCGCAGCTCGTGCAATGCTTCAGGGTCAGTGCGGGCACTCAAACGTGCCTGACAGGCCAACAAGCGGACTTCAAGGCCCAGAACATGAGCCACCAACCGATCAACCAAATCAGACATTGCTTGCTCCCAGAATCGAGTGTCCCCTATTGATTACATCCTGCTTCAACGGCCGGCACGAGACTCACGAATATAGAAGCGCGCTTTCTCGGCCTTGCTGGTACAGCCTTCGTAAGCTTCGAATTGTTGCTGGGTCTTGGCGCCGGTCAGCAACGACAAGGCCTTGGAGTAGCTGACAGTCCCGGCGAAACCTTCGGCCTTGGCCAAGTCTAGCTCACGCCACGCGGCGTCAATCTGGCTACCGCAGCTCTCGCGGTAGGCCGTTTTGCCGGCACAACCGGCGAGCGCCAGAGCAATCAAAGGTACGCAAATCCAGGCTTTCATCAATACCACCTCAAGTTAGGTCAACAGTTGTGCAGGTAAGACGGCCCGGCAGGTGAAAAGTGCCTTGGCCGCACTAAGCAAAATCACTATAGCGTGCGCAAGAATAGCCATCTGCCGCCATGGAGTGTCGAAAAAACGACGCACCCGGCCCATCGAGCGAACTTGGCGATTGAAGCACGCCCCTCGATGGGTGCATTGTTGAACCTTGTCAGACGAGGGCGATTCATGAAAAAGCGTGTCGCACTGGTACTGGGCTCAGGTGGAGCCCGAGGTTATGCCCATATCGGTGTCATTGAAGAGCTCGAACGGCGTGGCTACGACATCGCCTGCATCGCCGGCTGTTCCATGGGGGCGGTGGTCGGCGGGATTTATGCCGCCGGCAAACTCGACGAGTATCGCGATTGGATCGAGAGCCTGGATTACCTCGATGTGTTGCGTCTGGTGGACGTCAGCTTTCGGCTTGGCGCCATTCGCGGTGAAAAGGTTTTCGGGCAGATCCGCAAGATCGTCGGCGAGATCAATATTGAAGACCTGCGCATTCCCTACACGGCCGTGGCCACGGACCTGACCAACCAGCAGGAAATCTGGTTCCAGGAAGGTTGCCTGCACCAGGCCATGCGCGCCTCGGCGGCGATCCCCAGCCTCTTCACTCCGGTGATGCAAGGCAACCGGATGTTGGTGGATGGCGGCATCCTCAACCCTTTGCCGATCGTGCCGGTGGTGTCGAGTCACTGCGACCTGATCATCGCGGTCAACCTTAACTCTACCAACCAGCGCCACTATCAAATGCCGGTTATCCAGCGCCCGGCGGCCTTCAAGAGCCGTTTCGACAACTTGATCAATTCACTGGGTTCGAAGATGCCGTTCCGACGCAATCAGGCGGAAAAATTGCTACTGCTGGAAAAGGAAGCATTGATGGCGGAAGCGGCCGAAATCAACCCTTGGGTCGAATCTGCCGACCCCGAAGCCCAGCAACCGGCCGCCGCCCCTGAACGTGATGGAGCGCCGAAGTCGGCCACGGGATCATTCATCATCGATAACGTTGGGCCGGCGTCTTTGCTGGACCTGATCAACCAGAGTTTCGAGGTGATGCAAACCTCGTTGGCGCAGTACAAGATCGCCGGGTATCCACCGGATATTTTGATCAACGTGCCAAAGCGGGTGTGCCGGTTTTTCGAGTTCTACAAGGCACCTGAGTTGATCGCGCTGGGTCGGGAGATTGCGCGGGATACGTTGGATCGGTATGAGAATGAGCGGGAGTCCTGAAGTTCTCGAGTGAATCGAAAGGCCTCTTCGCGAGCAGGCTCGCTCCCACAATGGATTTGTGTACGCCGTCCACTGTGGGAGTGAGCCTGCTCGCGATGAGGCCGGAACAGTCAGCAAAAAACTAAAGGCTTACTTCACTCAACAACCGATACCCAACCCCCGCCTCGGTCACGATAAACCGAGGCTGAGTCGGATCATCCGCCAGTTTCTGACGCAAATGCCCCACCACAATCCGCAGGTAATGACTGTCCTCGGTATGGGTCGGCCCCCAGATATCCTTGAGCAGTTGCTGCTGGGTAATGACCCGCCCCGGATGCCGCGCCAGTTGCGCCAGCACCGCGTACTCCTTGCGCGTCAGAGCCACTTCGACGCCATCGAGCAGCACCCGCCGATACGCCAGGTCCACGGTCAACGGGCCGAACGTCAGCGCCGCCTGCTGAGCTTCCCCCATTGGCGCCTGCCGCAACAAGGCGCGCACCCGCGCCAGAAACTCCTGAATGCCAAAGGGCTTGGTCACGTAGTCATTGGCGCCGCCATCCAGTGCTTCGACTTTCTGCCCTTCGCTCGCACGCACCGACAGCACCAGCACTGGCACTGTCGACCATTCGCGAAACTCGCGCAGCACTTGCTGGCCGTCCATGTCGGGTAAACCGAGGTCGAGCACCAGCAAATCCGGTTTGTTCAGCGCTGCTTGCGCGAGGCCTTCGGTGCCGGTGCCGGCCTCCAGCACTTTGTAGCCTTGGGAGACCAGGCTGATGCGCAGGAATTTGCGGATTTGCGGTTCGTCGTCGATGACCAAAACGGTCGCGGTCTGGCTCATGATTTCTGATCGCGGCATGGAAAGATCCAAAGGGTATCAGGCTTCACTTTCAAAGACAGGTTGCTCCTGCAGGGGTAAGTGAAGAGTGATGCAGGTCCCATGCCCTTCAATGCCGTCGGCGACGCTGATCCGCCCGCCGTGCGCACCGACCATGCCCTGGCAAATCGCCAACCCCAGTCCGGTGCCCTGCCCGCCCCGATCACCGCGCGCGGCGGTGTAGAACATGTCGAAAATCTTCGCCCGCTCCTCCTGCGGAATGCCTGGCCCTTCATCGCTCACCGAAAAAAACAGCTCGCGGTCATCGGCCCCGGCGCACAATTGCAGCCGCCCATGAGCCGGTGAAAATCGCGCGGCGTTTTCCAGCACGTTGACCAGCGCCTGTTCGATCAGCGCCGCGTGGACAAACAGCAGCGGTAACTCCGACGGCACATCAGTGCTGACCTGCAACGGCGCCAACACGGCGCGCAGTCGGTTGAGTGAACTGCCAACAATGTCGGCCGGCGACACCCAATCACGCGCCAGCTTCAACGCGCCGTGGCCCAGGCGGGTCATGTCCAACAGGTTCTGGATGTAGCGATCCAGGCGCTCGGCTTCGTCACGAGTACCTTCGAGCAACTCGCGGCGATCCTCCAGCGGGATGGCTTCACCGAGGGCCAACAGGCTGTCGATGCTGCCGCGCATCGACGTCAGCGGTGTGCGCAAGTCATGGGACACCGAGGCTAACAGCGCGCTGCGCAGTTGCTCGGTTTCACCGTGCAGTCGCGCCGCTTCAAGGTCTTCGGCCAGTTGTGCACGGGCCAGCGCCTGGGCCAGCGGCTGGCTCAACGCGGTCAACAGACGCCGACGCTGGCCGCTTAACGTCTGGCCTTCTTTAGCGCACACGCCGAGCAATGCCAGTGGCCCGTCTTCCACCGATAACGGCCACCACCACCAACGCCCCAACGGCAGCGTATCGGTGCCCGCCCCCGCCGGTTGGTCGTGTTGCCAGGCCCAATCGGCGGCCGCCCGTTCGGCTTCGGAAAACTCCAGCGGGCCGCCGGTTTCGACCTTCCAGCCACCCTGCCCGTCTTGATTGAGCAGGCACAGTTGCAAGTCACTCCAGCCATTGAGGTGCTGGGCGGCGGCACTGACCACGGCTTGACGGTCGGTGGCTGCTGTCAGTTTGCGCGACAGGTCGAGCAGTTCGCTGGTCTCTTCCTGAGTGTCACGTAGCGCCTGTAACTGCCGCCTTTGCCGGGCCGCGAGGTTGCCGGTGAGTGCCGCCATCAGCAGGAAGAACAGCAGGGTCAGCACGTCTTCTTCGCGCTGGATGGCGAAGGAAAAATTCGGCGGAATGAACAGGAAGTCATAGGTCAGAAACGACAGCGCCGCACAGGCCAGTGCCGGGCCAAGACTGCTGCGTACCGCCACCAGCAACACGGCGGCGAGGAACACCAACGAGATGTTGGGCAGCGGCAAAATACTCGCCACGCCCCAGGCCAAGGCACTGGCCAACACCGTCGCCACTGCCGCCAGCGCGTAATCGAACCACACCAGCGACTGTGTCGAACGCTGGCGCGGTTGATGCGGCAGGTGATCGCTGTCGAGGACGTTGATTTCCAGCCCGCGCGCATCACGCAGCAGGCGTGATGCCAAGCCACCGCCGAACAAGCGCCGACGCAGACGCTGCCGGGACTGGCCAACCAGCACAAGACTGGCGCGGCGTTCGGCGGCGTGCTGGATCAGTGTTTTCGCGACTTCGCCAGCGCGCAACAACACTATTTCGCCACCGAGGCGTTCGGCCAATTGTTGGGCACTCTGCAGGCGCAGCCGCGATTGCTCGTCACGCACGCTGCCGTTATCAACATGCACCAGGCTCCACGGCAAATGCCGACGCTGGGCGACACGACTGGCGTGACGCACCAGACGCTCGGCCTGAGCATCGCCATCGACACCGACCAGCAGGCGACCGCGCACCGCTGGCGCCGCTTGACCGAGTTGGCGATACCCCTGAGCCAGGTCATTGTCGACTTGAGCGGCGGCGGTTTGCATCGCCATCTCGCGCAGGGCGGTCAGATTGGTCTGGGTGAAAAACGCGTCGATGGCCGCCCGCGCCTGCTCCGGCACGTAGACCTTGCCGTCGCGTAAACGCTCTAGCAGTTCGCGCGGTGGCAGGTCGATCAGCAGCAGTTCGTAGGCTTCTTGCAGCACCCAGTCCGGCAGGGTTTCCCGAACCTGCACACCGGTGATGCCGCGCACTTGATCATTGAGACTTTCCAGGTGCTGGACGTTGACCGTGGTGAAGACGTCGATGCCGGCGGCGAGCAATTCCTGGATGTCTTGCCAGCGCTTGGCGTGGCGACTGCCGGGGGCGTTGCTGTGGGCCAGTTCGTCCACCAGCACCAGTTTCGGTTTGGCTGCCAGCAAGCCGTCGAGGTCCATTTCTTCGAGCATCACGCCACGGTATTCCGAGCGCACCAATGGCTGTTGCGGCAAGCCACCGAGCAGCGCTTCGGTTTCGGCGCGGCCATGGGTTTCGACCACACCGGCGATGACTTTCACGCCCTGGCGCAGTTGAGTGTGAGCGGCTTGCAACATGGCGTAGGTTTTGCCGACACCGGGCGCTGCGCCGAGGAAAACCTTGAGTCGGCCACGACCATCGCGGGGCAGGTCTGCTAACAGCGCGTCGGCGCGGCCGGAGTCACTCATGCTGAAGCTCTCTTTTTTCAGGTGTTGATGTGGTGTCTGTGAGGCCGTCTTCGCGAGCAGGCTCGCTCCCACATTTTGGAATACATTCTCCTGTGGGAGCGAGCCTGCTCGCGATTGGTGGCACCATCGATCTACAGGTGTTCCAGCGCGATATTCAGCGCCAGCACATTCACCACCGGCGGTCCCACCAACGGCTGCTCAATGTGTGCATCCAGCAATTGCTGAAGGGTCGCCACCGGCAGATTGCGCGCGGCGGCCACTCTCGCCAGTTGATAGGCAATCGCCGCCGGTGGCAAGTGCGGATCGAGCCCGCTGCCCGAGGTGGTCACCAGGGCAAGTGGCACTGGCCCTTGCCCCGGCACCAGCAATTTGTTGGCATCGTCGATTACCCGAGTGGCCAGCGCCGGGTTGCTCGGCGACAGGTTGCTCGCGCTGCTCGACACGGTGGCAAAAGCACCGGCCGATGGTCGTGGATGGAACCAGGCGTCACCGACGAAATCCTGGGCAATCAGCGACGAACCACGGACCTTGCCGTCGGCATCGCGCACCAGACTGCCATTGGCTTGATCCGGGAACGCGATCTGGGCGACACCGGTGACGACCAAGGGGTAGGCGACACCGGTGATCAGGGTCATCAGGACCAGCAGGCTCAAGGCCGGACGTATCATTGTGGACATTTCAAAATCCTCGAATTCGGATAACAAATATCAGGTGCATCGTGTTGGATTCATCGCGAGCAAGCTTTGCTCCTACGGGTTGGTGTCGTACACAGGCCTGGGGAGCACCTCAAACCCCGTTGGAGCAAGGCTTGCCCGCGATCGAGCGCGAAGCGCTCGCCAGGGTTAAACCAGATGCAGCGCCGTCAACAGCATGTCGATCGCCTTGATGCCCACGAACGGCACCAGAATCCCGCCCAATCCATAGATCAACAGATTGCGTCGCAGCAGCGCCGCCGCACTCGCGGCCTGTACTCGCACGCCGCGCAAGGCCAGTGGAATCAGCACCACGATAATCAAGGCGTTGAAGACGATGGCCGACAGAATCGCGCTCTGCGGACTGGTCAGGTGCATGACGTTCAGCACGCCCAGTTGCGGGTAGATCGAAGCGAAAAGCGCCGGCAAAATCGCGAAGTATTTGGCCACGTCGTTAGCGATGGAAAAGGTCGTCAACGCACCTCGCGTCACCAGCAATTCCTTGCCGATCTGCACCACGTCCAGAAGCTTGGTCGGGTCGCTGTCGAGGTCGACCATGTTCGCCGCTTCGCGCGCCGCTTGAGTTCCGTCGTTCATCGCCATGCCGACGTCCGCCTGGGCCAACGCCGGGGCGTCGTTGGCGCCGTCGCCGCACATGGCGACCAGGCGCCCGTCGTTTTGCTCGTGACGGATGCGCGCCAGTTTTTTCTCCGGTGTGGCTTCGGCCAGCACGTCATCGACGCCCGCTTCGGCGGCAATCGCGGCGGCGGTCAGCGGGTTGTCGCCGGTCACCATGACCGTGCGAATCCCCAGTTTGCGCAGCTCGGCGAAACGTTCACGGATGCCGGGTTTGACCACGTCCTTGAGGTGAATCACGCCGAGCAATTTGCCGTCGGCGCAGACCAGTAACGGGGTGCCGCCACTCTGAGCAATTTTGTCGATTTCCCGGGACAGCGGCGCGGCCAGGTCGGCGCGTTTCAGGCCGACGAAGGCCAGCAATGAATCCACCGCACCTTTGCGATACACGCGACCCTGGTAGTCGACACCGGACAGACGGGTTTCAGCGCTGAACGGTACCGCCGTCAGCAACTCGGTGGCGGGCTCAGGTTGTGGTTGAGTCCCACGCAGGTACTCGACGATGGATTTACCTTCAGCCGTGTCATCAGCCAGCGAGGCGAACAAGGCACCCTCGGCCAGTTCTCTGGCGGTGACGCCCGGTGCCGCATGAACTGCGGTGCAACGACGGTTACCGAAGGTGATGGTGCCAGTCTTGTCCAGCAGCAGAACATGCACGTCCCCCGCCGCTTCCACGGCTCGACCGGACTTGGCGATCACGTTCAACCGCACCAGACGGTCCATCCCGGCGATCCCGATGGCGGACAACAAACCGCCAATGGTGGTCGGAATCAACGTGACCAGTAACGCCACCAGGAACACCAGTGGCAGGCTGCCGTTGGCGAAGTGAGCGAACGGTTGCAAGGTGACGACCACCAGCAAAAAGATCAGGGTCAAGCCGATCAGCAGGATGTCGAGCGCGACTTCGTTCGGGGTTTTCTGGCGCTTGGCGCCTTCGACCAAGGCGATCATGCGGTCCAGTGTCGACTCGCCTGGGTTGGCAGTGATCTTCACCAGCAGCCAGTCGGAGACCAATCGCGTGTTGCCGGTGACGGCCGAACGGTCGCCCCCGGATTCACGAATCACCGGCGCGGATTCACCGGTAATCGCTGCTTCGTTGACTGCGGCGATCCCTTCAATCACCTCGCCATCACCGGGAATCATTTCCCCCGCTTCAACGCGAACCACATCGCCCTTACGCAGGGTGGTGGCCGGCACCAACTGGAAGGTGCCGCTGGTGGTTTGGCGACGGGCGCTCAAGCCTTCACTGCCAGCCTTGAGGCTGTCGGCGCGAGCCTTGCCGCGACCTTCGGCCAAGGCTTCGGCGAAGTTGGCGAACAGCACGGTGAACCACAGCCACAAAGCGATTTGCGCGGCGACAAAAGTCGGCACGGCGCTGTCGGGAATGAAGCACAGCACGGTGGTCAGGATGGCGGTCAGTTCGACCACCAGCATCACCGGCGCACGCTGCAATTGCCGAGGGTCGAGCTTGACGAAGGCTTGCACCAGCGCCGGGCGCCAGAGGGCCGAGATCGCGGTTTTCGGTTGTTCCGGCGCCTTGACGACGGCGGTTTTGGTTACGGGCATATTCATCATTGATTCCTCAGAAGCCCATGCTCAAGTGTTCAGCGATCGGACCCAGCGCCAGGGTTGGCAGGAAGGTCAAACCACCCACGAGCAAAATGGTCACGGTCAGCAAAGTCACAAACAGCGGGCCATGGGTCGGGAAACTGTTCTGGCCGATCGGTGCGGTTTTCTTCATCGCCAGGCTGCCGGCCAACGCCAGTACCGGGAGGATGTAACCGAAGCGACCGATCAACATGCCAAGCCCCAGCATCAGGTTGTGGAACGGCGTGTTTGCACTGAAGCCACCGAACGCAGAACCGTTGTTGGCACTGGCCGAGGTATAGGCGTAGAGCAGTTGGCTGAAGCCATGTGGTCCAGGGTTGCTGACTGACGCCACCGGCCCGGGCAGGACCGAAGCAATCGCGCCGAGCACCAGCACACCGACCGGCATCACCAGCAAGGTCATCACCAGCAATTGCACTTCTTTGGCTTGCAGCTTTTTGCCGAGGTATTCCGGCGTGCGGCCGATCATCAGGCCGGCGAGGAACACCGCGATCAACACGTTCAGCAGCATGCCGTAGAGCCCGGCACCGACGCCGCCGAAGATCACTTCGCCGACCATCATGTTGACCAGCGCGACCATGCCGCTCAGCGGGTTGAGGCTGTCATGCATGCCGTTGACCGAACCGTTGGACGCGGCCGTGGTGGTCACCGACCAGAGCACCGTGGCGGTGGTGCCGAAACGCGTTTCCTTGCCTTCCAGCGGCGCGGTCTGTTCAACAGCGATGTTGTTCAGCGCCGGGTTAGGTTGGTACTCGGCCCATAGCGACGTCGCGCCGCCAATCAGGAACAAGGCCAGCATGCAGGCGATGATCGCGCGGCTCTGACGCAGGTCTTTGACGTAGTGGCCGAAGGTGAACACCAGCGCGACCGGGATCAGGATGATCGAGCCTACTTCGAACAGGTTGCTCCACGCCGTCGGGTTCTCGAACGGGTGCGCCGAGTTGACGCCGAAGAAGCCGCCACCGTTGGTGCCCAGTTGCTTGATCGCAATCTGGCTGGCGGCCGGGCCGAGCGGGATCACCTGATCGACGCCCTGCATGGTCACGGCATTCACGTATTGGGCGAAGGTTTGTGGCACGCCCTGCCAGACCAGATACAGCGCCAGTAGCAGGCACAGCGGCAGCAAACCGTAGAGGGTGGCGCGGGTCATATCGACCCAGAAATTACCGAGGGTCTTGGTCGACTTGCGACCGATACCGCGACACAGCGCAACCAATACCGCCAGGCCGGTGGCGGCGCTGACGAAGTTTTGCACGGTGAGGCCAGCCATCTGACTCAAGTAGCTCAGCGACGCCTCACCGCTATACGCCTGCCAGTTGGTGTTAGTCATGAAACTGATGGCGGTGTTGAATGCCAGTGTCCACTCCTGACCCGGCAGGTTTTGCGGGTTCAGCGGCAGGTGATCCTGGAACAACAGGATCGCGAACAACAGCAAGAAGCCCGCGAGGTTGAAGGCGAGCAAGGCCAGGGTGTATTTCTGCCAGCTCTGTTCGGCCAGCGGATCAACGCCGGCCACGCGATAACAGCCGCGTTCCACCGGCCCGAGGATCGGCGAAAGCCAAGTGCGCTGACCTTCCATCACCTTGTAGTAGAAACGACCCAGAAACGGTGCCGGAATCAGCACCAGGGCGAAGAAGGCGAGGATCAGCCAATAGTCATAACTGTGCATAGCCGCTCCTAGTTCCGGTCCGCGCGCAACAGCGCAACCAACAGATAAATGAACAGCCCCACTGCCAGTAGCAGCGACACTCCGTCCAGAACGCTCATGGAAGTTCTCCGTGTTACGGCGTATTGCCGCGTGTGGAGTCATTGTCGGCAGGGAGGCTGTAAAGGAACGAGACCGAGGGTGCGGGCGGGGCATAAAGAAAGCGTAAAGAGTGGGTTTATGGCGGCGTTACAGCTTGGTTTTTGTGTCGTCCTGGCGGGCCTCTTCGACTTGCCCGCGAAGGCGGCAGTACAGGCACCCATGCCCCCAACTGATGCACAAAATGCGGGCATCCCGCAGCGAACATCCCCGATACGACGTGTTTTTACGCTTTACGACTGCTATCACAACACTGGCACGCCCACTGCACACGCCCTCCTCCCGAGCATTCCAAACCGTTCAGGGAGCAACTGCATGAACACACAACTCAAACCCACACTTGGCACGTTGCACCTGTGGGGCATTGCCGTTGGGTTAGTGATTTCCGGTGAGTATTTCGGCTGGAGTTACGGCTGGGGCGTCGCGGGCACATTGGGCTTTCTGGTGACCTCGTTTATGGTCGCCACCATGTACACCTGCTTCATCTTCAGCTTCACCGAACTGACCACGGCGATTCCCCATGCCGGCGGTCCCTTTGCCTACAGTCGCCGCGCGTTTGGCGAAAAAGGCGGGCTGATCGCCGGGTTGGCGACACTGATCGAATTCGTCTTCGCGCCGCCAGCGATTGCCCTGGCGATTGGTGCCTACCTGAACGTGCAGTTTCCCGCTCTCGATCCAAAACACGCGGCGGTCGGTGCCTACATCGTGTTCATGGGCCTGAACATTCTCGGGGTGAAACTCGCAGCGACGTTCGAATTGGTAGTTTGCGTACTGGCCGTGGCCGAACTGTTGGTGTTCATGGGCGTGGTTGCACCAGCGTTCAGCTTCAGCAACTTCGCATTGAATGGCTGGGCCGGTTCCGATGTATTCGGTGCCCCGGCGATCGCCGGGATGTTCGCGGCCATTCCGTTCGCCATCTGGTTCTTCCTCGCCATCGAAGGGGCCGCCATGGCCGCCGAAGAAGCCAAGGACCCGAAACGGACGATTCCCAAAGCGTACATCAGCGGGATTCTGACTCTGGTATTGCTGGCTATGGGCGTGATGTTCTTTGCTGGCGGCGTGGGCGACTGGCGCACCCTGTCGAACATCAACGACCCACTGCCCCAAGCGATGAAAACCGTGGTCGGCGAAAGCTCCGGGTGGCTGCACATGCTGGTGTGGATCGGCCTGTTCGGCCTGGTGGCGAGTTTCCACGGAATTATTCTCGGCTACTCGCGGCAGTTCTTCGCGCTGGCCCGGGCCGGTTATCTGCCGGCCTCCCTGGCCAAACTGTCGCGCTTCCAGACGCCGCACCGGGCAATCATTGTTGGCGGTGTGATCGGTATCGCGGCGATTTACAGTGACGGCTTGATCAACCTCGGCGGTATGACGTTGACAGCGGCAATGATCACCATGGCGGTGTTCGGCGCGATCGTGATGTACATCATGAGCATGCTCAGCCTGTTCAAACTGCGTAAAACCGAACCGAACCTGGAGCGCACTTTCCGTGCGCCGTGCTATCCGCTGGTGCCGATGATCGCGCTGGTACTGGCGGTGGTGTGCCTCGTGGCGATGGCCTGGTTCAACACCTTGATCGGGCTGATCTTTCTCGGCTTTATGGCGGTGGGTTTCGTGTACTTCCTGCTGACCGCGCAGTTGCGCGCCGATGCACCGGCGGACGCGATGTTGACCGGGCTATAAACAGCTCAGGTGCGTTTGGCCTATCAGGCATAGAATGGAACCACTGCGAAAACCCATCGCTCAAAGTGGTATGCACGATCGATTGGCGAACTCCGTCAATCGGCCTGCCCTCAAGGAGAGCCCTATGCCCTGGTATGCCTGGTTGATTCTGGTCGTTGCAATCGGCTCGATTGTTGGCGGTTTGATGATGTTGCGCGACACCGCCAACAAGGTCGAACTGACCGATGAGCAACGTAAACGCGTCGCTGAACGCAATGCGGAAATGGATGCCAAGGAAGCGAAGGACCGCTAACCCAATAACCCTGTCATTCTCAGTGAATGACAGGGTTTTGTTTATCTAGCGTTGTAGGCAAACACCTGATTTTTCTCCACCAGCGTCATGTCGGCCAAGGACTTTCCCTTGCTGATGTACTTCGCCTCATGATTGCTCAATAAACTTTGGTAAAGGAGTAGTCATTATTTTTGACAAGTCATTGACGCTTTTAGAGCACCGTTAGACGCATCTGCATGCTTTTTAGAAGTAGAAGTACAATCACCATCCCATTTTCATTGGTTAAGATGGCGCATTGTTGCGGAGATTTCAGATGCGTTACTCGCAGGACCATAAAGCCCAGACCCACAAGCGCATCATCAAGGAAGCTTCAGCGCGATTCCGTCGGGACGGTATTGGGGCGACTGGCTTGCAACCGTTGATGAAAGCGCTGGGGCTGACCCACGGAGGCTTTTACTCGCACTTCAAGTCCAAAGACGAACTGGTTGAAAAGGCGTTGCAAGCGGCTGGCGATCAGCTCGAAGCGTTGTGTGCCGAGCTGTTCGCCCAGGATCGCCCACTGGATGCCTTCATCGACGCTTATTTGTCCGAATGGCACCAGACCTCACCTCATGAAGGTTGCCCGTTGCCAACCATGTCATCAGAACTTGGTTTGCGCGGGCAGCCAAGCCCGACCTCGGACGCAGTGTTGAACGCACGGCTCCAACAAATAGAAGACACCCTTGCAGACGAGGATGCCGCGGACCAGAGCATCGTCATCATGTCCGCACTGGTCGGCGCATTGCTGCTCTCGCGCAGTGTCGAGAATCCTGAACTGGCCCAGCGGATTCTCGACGTGACACGCGCGTTTCTTAAACAACCCCGGACTAATCCTGCCAGCGCTTGAACAGCACGCTGGCATTGACACCGCCAAACCCAAAGCCGTTGGACAGCGCATACTCGATAGCCATTGGCCGCGCTTGACCGTGGACGATGTCCACGCCTTGTGCCGCTGGGTCCGGATTATCGAAATTCAGAGTGGCCGGCACAATCTGATCGCGAATCGCCAACAGCGTGAAGATCGCCTCAATCCCGCCGGCCGCACCGAGCAAATGCCCTGTCGCCGATTTGGTCGACGTCACCGCCACCTTGTTGTCTGTACCGAACAACGACTTGATAGCGGCTAACTCGCCGAGGTCGCCAACCGGCGTCGACGTAGCGTGCGCATTGAGATGTTGTACCTGAGCCGCTGAAATACCAGCCTGCGCCAATGCCAACGACATCGCCCGGCGCGCACCGCTGCCATCTTCGGGGCCCGCGGTCAGGTGAAAGGCGTCAGCACTGGTGCCATAGCCGACCAGTTCGGCTAAAGGATGAGCCCCGCGCGCCAAGGCATGCTCCAGTGATTCAATCACCAGAATCCCCGCACCCTCCCCCATCACAAAGCCGTCGCGATCACTGTCAAACGGCCGAGAAGCCCGCTCAGGGGTTTCGTTGTAACCACTGGACAAGGCACGCGCAGCCGCGAACCCGGCCAGGCTGACCCGATCGATCGCTGCCTCAGCGCCGCCACACACGGCAATATCCGCTTCGCCGCAACGAATCAGCCGCGCCGCATCACCAATTGCTTGCACCCCGGCCGCACACGCCGTAACCGGAGCGCCCAACGGACCCTTGAATCCGTACTGGATCGACACATGACCCGCCGCGAGATTGACCAGGAACGACGGAATAGTGAAGGGCGACAGTCGCCGAGGTCCACGGCTGTCGGTGGTGCGTACCGCATCGGCAATCGCGCCGAACCCACCGACCCCAGAACCGATAATGGTTGCCGTGCGTTCCTGGGCTTGCGGGTCCAGTGCTTGCCAACCGGCCTGCTCCAACGCCTGTCGCGCGGCCTCCATGGCAAACAGAATGAAGCGGTCCATCTTCTTCTGCTCTTTGGGTGGCGTTGCTCGATCCGGGTCAAAACCCGCCTCGGGATCTTCCGCCACGGAGAGTACAGCGCCGCCAACCTTGGCCGGCAGATCCGCGACCACCTCTTCAGGTAAATTACGCAACCCGGAACGCCCGGCCAGCAAACGCTCCCAGACAGCTTCAACACCGCTACCCAGCGGAGACACCAGGCCCATGCCGGTGACAACTACTCGACGATCACTCATGTCGCAAATACCTCAAGCCGATGGATGGCGCCTCATTTGTAACGTGCGGCGGCCGTACTCTTGGAAAGATTCGGCGCCATTACCAGGCGGGCTTTTACAAAGTCGTCCCACTCGGAGGCGTTTGGCAACGATGGAATGGTGATCAGCTCACCTTGGTCCAGACCGGATAACGCAGCATCAACCATTTCACCTGCTTCCATGACCATGTCCGCCGGAATCTGGCTAGCGTCGATACCTGAGCGCTCCCAGATTTCGGTGCGCGTCACGCCTGGCAACACGGCTTGAACCTTGACCCCAGTGCCGTCCAGTTCGGCATTCAAGGACTGCGTCAGGCTTAACACATACGCTTTACTAGCGCTGTAAGTCGCATTGAAGCGCTCGGGAAACAACGCCACCACCGACGCTATATTGATGATAGAACCCCGGCCTGCCTTGGCAAAACTGGCGGCTGCCGCCGATGCCAGGCGTGTGACCGTGGTGACGTTCAGTTGAATCAACTTTTCCAGCTGCTCCATGTCGGCATTCGCCAGCAGGCCATCTGCCGCGACGCCAGCGTTGTTCAGCAGCAGACTGATACTCGAATCGCTGCGAACACGCTGTTCGATCTTCAGTACATCATCCTTTTGTGTCAGGTCTGCCTTGAATACTTCCACCTGAACACCGTGCTCGGCGCGCAACTTGCTCGCAGCAGCCTCAAGCCGCTGCTCGTCACGAGCAACCAACAACAAATCAAAACCACGCGCTGCCAACCGCTCAGCGTAAATCGCACCGATACCGGAAGATGCACCGGTAACGAGGGCTGTACCTTGGGACTGGGTGGAAGTCATGACTGTGCTCCTGGGAGATGTTTAGGGGAAGCGAGCGCCTGAATGCCAGTACGCGTCAGCGAACGACAAATGAATTATAGACATAATTTAAGCCGTATATGATAGCCATAATTTTTTATTGACCGATGAAAGGCGCAGCACCGACCCTTTCGCCAGAAAGCAAAAAGGCCGGTCAATGACCGGCCCCTGGCGTTGAGCTAAAAGCTTAGTTCACGTGGAGCTTCTCGCGATTCTTGTCCAGAATCGCTTTACCAATCCCCTTCACTTCCAGCAGTTCGTCTACGGATGAAAATGGCCCATTACTCTCACGATAGGCAACAATCGCCTTGGCTTTGGCCTCTCCGATACCGGTCAACTCGCGCTGCAGTGTCGGGGCATCGGCTGCATTGAGGTCGACTTTGCCAGACTGCGTCTTAGGGGAAACCTCCAGCACCAGAGGTGCGCTGCCTGATTCGGGTTTCGCCGCAGGTGCGGCAATTGTGGCAACAGAAGCGCTGGTGAGCAGGGCAAAAACCAAAGAGTAGAAATAGCCAGTACGCATAATTGAAGCTCCATGACATCGATTTAGAAAGCAGCTTTCCGAAGCTGCCTTCCAAACTTAGGCCATGGGATGGAACTGTCAAAAGTGTGTCCGTTACAGGATATGAATTAATAAAGGCAGGGATGGATGCGATCGACAGCCTCATTGGGCGTAGTCATAAATTTTGTGCTCGGGCATGAACACACCGCAGACCTGCATCGTCCATCTGATCCGTAACAACATTGACTACGCCACTTGGGAAAAGCGGCGCGAGCTGAGCAAAGCGCTGAAGCCGATCTATCAGACACTCATGCCGAGCAAGCGCTCGCCACCTATGAAGCCGGACCTGGTGCAAGCAATATCGCTGCAATTCGCTATCAGCACGTCCTAAAAACGGAAAGCCTTGGCACCATCAGAAAAAAATCAGGATCTGTTGTACATACCTGTGCCCTGAGCTACGGTGAGCGATAGACAGAGCATTGAAAAACCGTGAAAATCGCCGACCGCCTTCTGTCTTCCCTGCGAACTCATCACATGGCTGCAAAGAAATCTATCAGCGCGCTATCCTCTCCATTAGCGGCAAGTGCTGCAGCAATTATCGGCCGGTTTCTCTTGCTTGGCACAGGGGCCCTGACCGGAATTTTATTACCGCTCACCATGAAACAAGAGTCGGTTGGTTTGTTTTTTCTTTGCCAATCCATAATAGCGGCGCTTGCAACATTGGGTCAGTTGGGTTTGAGTATTACGTCCCCAGCCATTATTTCGAGAGCGATGGGTGTTAAAGATAATGGCCGAATAAAGCAAACATTACTTCGGACCTTGTTAATTGGTGGTTTAGCCGCTTGCACTTTCGCCTTTAGCTTCTGGCTAACCCTTCACTTGCTGAATAATTTATTAGATTCAGAATTAGTGGGAGCACTTCAAACACTCGCACCTCTGATTTCAATCAGTATGGTACTGGCTGCCCTGGTAACCTTGCTATCTGAACAGCATCGAGTATTAGGACACTTCGTCCAAGCCAGTTTCCTGGTTGTGGGGGCAGGTGTCGCGAGCGCCGCTACCGTAATCATTGCCTGGCAGTCGAAATTGACGTTGCCGCTTGACGTATTGCTTCTGGCAGGAATATCCGGTGTTTTATGTACCGCATTGCTTGGTGGTTACTCCTTGTGGCGCTGGTATAGAGCACATACTGGAGAAATCATCCAGCCTATCAGCTATACAGAGATACTCCGACAAACTTTACCTAACGTTACGACAACAAGTGTGCTGTTCATAGTTGCTCAAGCCGACTTGTGGATCATTGCGTATTTTGGCAGTACTGCAGACGTCGCAATTTACGGCTTAGCGTCACGACTTGCTGCATTGGTTTTGATACCGCTGGCCGTCATCAACACCGTCATCGCACCGTCAATCGGTCGTATATGGGTGCGCAACAAAAGACTCTACCTTCAAAAGGTAATGGGGATAGGCGCCGGAGCAGCGACAGGAATGGCGATCTTCGGCTACATACTATTCGCCGCTGCTGGCAAGTTCATCATTTCGAAAGCGTGGCCCGAAGAATACTCACAGGCTTACTATATATTCATTATTCTCGGTATCGCGCAAGTGGTTCAGACATACGCTGGTACCGCTGGCATGGCATTGGTCATGCTACAAAAACAAAATATCGCGATGAAAATTTCTGTCGTAAGTGGTGTCCTGATGATTGTCGGCGGAAGTGTAGCAATCATTTTTTATGGAATTATAGGGCTGGCTATCGTCTATAGCGTTGGCAGCATCATCCAATCCACTCTGATGATTTACTACGTACGTCGGATATTCGGCCTGAAAACAACTGCCAACTACAAATCACTCACGCAATTCGCTCGCGTCTACTTTCGCAAAGAGATTTCGCATGAAAGATAAAACCCTGAACCTGCCAAAGGTCAGCATCGTCATACCGACATACAATACCGGCCGGTATGTATTGGATGCTATTGACAGCGTCAAAAAGCAGACCTATCAAAATGTCGAGCTGATTGTTGTGGATGATGGATCGACAGATGACACGTCCGACTTGCTGAAAAGTCTTCCGGATGAGTTTTTGCATTTTCGACAAGAGAATGCCGGTCAGAGCGCCGCGATGAACTTCGGATGGAAGCAAAGTACCGGAGATTTATTGGGTTACCTTAGCGCCGACGATAGATTGCACCCGACGGCCATCGAAAAAATCGTTTCGCTCATGCAGTCGTCGCCAGAAACAGTGTTGGCGTACCCTGACTTTTGCGTAATCGACGAACATTCGTCCTATGTCCGAACCATTAATGCTCCTGACTTTTCCAGCGAACTCCTTGTCGCAAATTTTCAGTGCTTACCTGGCCCAGGCGCATTGTTCAAACGATCGACATGGGAACAAGTGGGTGATTGGAACACCGCATTAAGGAGCATTCCGGATATGGATTTTTTCTTACGCCTTTGCCAGCGCGGCCCATTCATCAGGGTCCCTGAAGCTCTGGCAGACTTCCGTATTCATTCTGGCTCGACCACCTATAATCGATCCACGGCCCAGAGATCAGACGAGCCGGTCCAGGTGATTGAGAGCTTCTTTAACAGTGCTGATTTGCCGAAACCCTACTTGCACTGGAAGAAAAGAGCCACGGCGAACGCACTCATGCTCTCTGGATTCATGCACGGTTTTTCTGGTCGATACGCAGTCTCTTTTAAAAGAATGGCTCGCGCTGCTGCGCTGCACCCCTCATCGCTTTTTTCTCGCAAGATGATCAGCTACGTCATTGGAATCTATAAATCCAGATCGGTGAAAAAATGAAAGTAATCCCGGAAAGTTTTATGGTGCATAAACCAATCACATTATCGATCCTCGCCATGGTACTCATGGTCAGTATCAGCGCAACTTTTTATTATCCGGGAACAAAAATATTATTTATAGCGTATAGCGCTCTATCTATTGCGATAGTACATGCCACGCTTATCAATCGTGCAAAGAGTTATTTCAGTTTCTTTCTATTTTCTTTTCTGACACTCGGCTGCTGGGCAAAAATTGTCTTGCACTTATTCCTGGGTAACGACTTCAACGAACCGATTGGTGATTTCGATGAGTCCCCGGCAGCTTGGGACAAGGCTGTTACGGTACTGATCACGGCGTTCGGTGCCCTGCTCATTTGCTACTACTCTGTAGCATTCAAAGCCAAAGACCGAGTCGAACTCAAAAACAACATAGTAAACTCCAGGCTTTTACCTCCACTACTGGCATTAATGGTCCTATTCACCATAGGGCTTTTGACATTCAATTACTATTTTTCAATTTTGAAAATTGGTTACGAGCCAACTTTAAAATTAAATAGTTACATCTACGTGGTGGTGGCGTTCATGGTGGCCTGGGGCAATGTCATTGCTCTTTCAACGCTAGCCTACTGGATGGTCGCAAACGGCACATTTGCCCCACGCACACTTTTTTATATTGTTATTATTGAAGGTGCACTGACCGCTATTTCCATGGGTAGTCGGGCACAGATGATTCTTCATGTTGCGGTTCCATTCGTAATTTACCTGCTTCAAGGCAAACGCCTAGGCTGGCAGCTGTCGAAACGAGACTGGATAAAAGTAGTTTGTGCCACGGCACTTTTGTTCGTATTTTCGCTTCTTGCTGTTTCAACGGACCGATTGGCATCCTTTGCCAAAGCGGTACCCGTTACGGATGCAACGTTAATGAAGCAACAAGCAAATGTAGATAATGCAGAGAATGCAGATAACGCAGGCAATGCAGGCAATGCAGGCAATGCAGGTAATGCAGGTAATGCTGGTAATGCTGGTAATGCTGGTAATGCAGGTGACGCAGGTTTTGCAGGTAATGCAGATACCGCTTCCAAGGACACACTCAAACCTTCCGAAAAAGAATTGAAGCCTAGCGAGGCGGAAATACCATATGTCGCTCCGCCCCTAACCCCCGAACAGAAGATCAATCGGATAGCTAAGGAAATAAGCAAGTTAATAGTTGATCGCTGGGTCGGCATCGAAGGCGTGCTAGCAGTGACGAGCGACCAAAGTCTAAGCATCCAGCTATTAACGGAAGGGCTAAAGGAAGATCCGGCAAAGGGTACTAAGGCAATCTTCCAGCGTATATCCGATGCGAAGTATGCAGACTATGAGAATTTCACTTTTATGACAATTCCAGGCCCTATCGCGGTCCTATTTTATAGCGGTAGCCACCTTGTACTTTTTGCCGGAATTATGTTTCTTTTCTTCCTCGGTTACAACATCGAACTTGCCACAAGAAAGTTGCTAAACAATGCCATGACCAATGCAACAGTAGGCATTGCGTTAGCTTACCTCATCGTTCAGATGAATTTTCCGATCGCTTTCTGGTTCTTTATTTTAGAACTTTCAGCATTCCTGGTTGGTTTACTCGTGCTTAAATTGATACTTGACAAGACAACCATGAGAACCTCTAAGGCTACGACTTCGTAGTTCGCACTTTTTCCACTCCTATACGGCCCTCAAAATACTCGATCATTCCAGTGGCAATAACCTGCCAACTGTAGTGATCGATGATGTACGTTTTGAGACGATTGCCTTTATTAGCCAGATCGTCAACATCAGAAAGCATGAGTTCGAGCCCCTGACTGATTCCGACGACAGTGGGCTCGACCACGTATCCCCCATCAATCGCTTGTACCTCGTCGAACCCGCAGGTATCAGTCAGCAGCAACGGCAAGCCAACAATACCCGCCTCGAGGGCAACGAGGGACATTGCTTCTGATCTGGACGGGATAACCAACATCAACGCGTGTTGATAAGCTTCGTTACGCTGCGCCTCATTCAGGAAACCAATAAAATGAATCTTATTCGCGAGCGCGCTATCTGCGAGTAATAACTGTAATTCACTCTGCATGCCGAAATCAGGTCCAGCGAGAACTAATGGATAAGCTTGCGCAGCAGGAGTAGCGAGATAGGCTTGAAGCAGAAGATCAGGTCCTTTTACAGGCGCTAGTCTTCCCATGAATAGGATGTAGGGCTCAAGAGGGAGACTTGCTTGGGTACGATTCGGAAGCAACGCCGGCTCCGATACTGCATTTGAAAATACGGGTATACCGTCTTCTGGCAGGCGGGAGATTTCCGCAATGAGCGTCCGTTCAAGTTGAGTAATCGCAATAAAGCCCGCAGCGCCTTTGATCAATGACTTGCCAAGGAGAGCATGAAAAATCCTCATGATCGGTCGTGGCTTTCCGACAGACGCAAACTCACCAGCCGGGCACAATACGTAAGGCGTTTTTGCCAGCCTGGCCAAGAATCCGATAAACACGCTGAGCAAATTCCAGTAACCCATGATATGTATAACGTCAGCGGACTTAATTGCCTTCCACGCCCGCAATGGATTGACCAATGGGACTGGTAAACGGTGGCCAATCCTTCCCGTGATGTATGTCTCTATACCATTGGCATCGAACTCTGACTGCCAAGAGTCGCCGGCCATAGCAATGACTTCACAAGGACAGCCTGTCTTCTCGGACAAAGCCTTGGCCAAATGCCGAGTACGCTCAGCCGTACCTCCTCCTCGCTGAGCATCCAGCGAAATGTTAACCAATAGGATCTTCATGCATTCGCCCTCAAATATTTAACGTAACTATCAAGGCGAGTCGTAAATTGCGCACAATCCAAAAAACCCAGTTCGGACAAACGAGTATCACGAAAACGTCGCATTGGATCAGAATTACTAACCTTGCGCACATCCAAAACGTAACGAAGGATACTGGGAGGAAGACAAGGTATACGAGAAAAAACCGATCGACCGAATGCTTTCATCAGGCAGTCCTGAAGGTAAGCAAAATTGTTATCGGGCGCAGAATCTTCGGTGACGACAATGATTTCACCCTGGACAATTGTTTCTACGGTAGTGATAAAAAGTAATACTTCGACTACTTTTTCAACGCTAACGAGATGCATACGACGGGCACCATACAACGATCGACGTAGTGCGAGCTTCCAATGGGGAGCACTCGAAACCTCTTTTACGAACGATACGATATTCAGCCCTCCCACACCAAACACCGCTCCCAACCGTAAAACCAACACCTCAAAATGTTCGGCCACTTCAGCACGTACGAGCGCTTCCGCAGCTGCATGCTCTCGTTCATAAGGTGTCATGGGGACTATCGGAGAAGCAGATGTACAGACACTGTCCTGACTTGCTCCAAATACATCGATACTTGAAACATGGATGTAGCGCTTAACGCAAGCGGTGCGGCAAGCCCGCAGCACGCTCTCAATCGCCGGCAAGAACCAACCAGATCCGTCTGGGCGGAGTAAATTCAATACAATACAGCCTGGGGTCAATATCACCGCCAGCGAAGCGCTACTCTCTACATCGAAGCGCTGAACGTGTATCGATGAGTCAGCCAACCAAGCCGGTTCGTTCCGATGCACCGCAAAAATAATCTCGAAAGCGTTGCTGGTATCCGACAATGCCTTGAGAAGATGATGGCCTACGAAACCAGTACCGCCAATCACCACAAGACGCTGCATTACGCCGTTCACCCCGGGGCCACTGTCATTCTTTACACTGTTCAAGACTATTCCTCCCTATAACTGGCGACTAGATTACGTCCGTACAATCGACAAGGTTGCTCTACCAACCGGTACGAAAATTCTACCATCAACCCCAATAGAACTGCGGCGACTATAAGCATCAAAGCGATGTGTACCTGCGTAGGTTCACCTCCCGCCCCTAGCCTGATAAATATTTCGCGCGTCAGATAATACGCGATAGTATGGATCAAGTAGATAGAGTAAGATCGCGCGCCAAAAAAGCATGAAACCCGGCGCCCTCGTTCCGAACTCACGATATAGTTTTTGTTGAAAGAAGCGAGTACAACTAGAGCAAATGCTGCCAGAACAACATAACTGTGAAATAAAGAAAACCAGTCTCGTCGAGCGAGCAACACTGTCGCCGCCAACAACGACACGACACAGGCAACTCTAATTACATTATTATTGTCGAACAAACGGATATTTTTTAAATAGACGTTTTGTTTCAATACAGCAAGAAGCACTCCGAGCAATAGCGCATCAGTGCGAAAAAACCATAGCGGTGTCCCCCACGGCCTGACGATGGCGAGTTGCAAAAGCACCATTATTAGTAACGCAGGGACCAAGTATCGCATTCGAACAAAAAACAACAGAAACGGGAATACAAAATAAAACTGTTCTTCTAGCGACAACGACCAATAGACCCAATAGTTTGGACTGATCGCGCAAGGTAACCATTGAAAATACACGCAACCTACAAGATAGCCGTTCTCAAACTGCAACATACTAAAAAGCGCATTAGTCAGGCTGTCATTAAAGGAACCAAAAACTCCATCTTTGAAAAAAAAGGCACACCAGAGCGAGAACACGCTCCAGAACATCGCGGCAGGCCATAGCCTGGATACTCGCTTGACCCAAAATACTTTTGCGACATCACCAAACGTTGAATCACGTTGTTGAAGAAGAATCTGGCAGATTAGAAATCCAGAGATGCAGAAGAATAGATCTACACCACTACCCAACCAAAATACCGATAAAGATGACGTCCAAGCGGGTATCAACTCACCTAAATGGGCGATCACCGTCATACCGACCGCGTAAGTTCTTAGGGCTTCGATATCGATATTTTTTTGCATTCTGATCGTCGCTTGGAGTAATGGCACTGTTAGCCTACTACCTCACTCCGGTGAGCTAATGGCACTTCACTAAGCGTTACGAGGCGCGCCCCCATTTATGGCACACCTACTGCCAGACATGCCTCACGTTTCCGCGTAATGTCTGGCGAGCAGTTGCGAATATGGGATTCACGACGCAGTTTCTCAGCACCTACGTAGAAGCCCTTCCGATGCTGACTATCCTACTCCCCTATGATGTGATCAGGGCTCAAGTCGACGTTGCTGGTAGATCCAGTCAACAATTTCGCCATCCGGCGTATAACCCTGGACAGTCTCACGCAGCAATTGACGGACACGGGAGTAGTCATCCTGCTCGACCGCAGCCAACAGTTCGGTAAGCCTGGCCTTGAGCACATCCCAATCCAGATGATCCTCGTTTGCAGTCATGATCATCGGATGCTGAGTTGCAGCTACGTTATCCCCAATCAGCAACTCTTCGTAAAGCTTCTCTCCTGGCCGCAGACCAGTGAACTCAATAGCGATATCGCCATGGGCATTTTTGTCTGAGCGGACACTTAAACCGGACAGATGAATCATTTTTTCCGCCAGTTCGACGATTTTTACTGGCTCGCCCATGTCTAACACGAATACGTCGCCGCCCTGCCCCATAGAGCCGGCTTGAATGACCAATTGTGCGGCCTCGGGAATAGTCATGAAGTAACGAGTGATCTTCGGGTGCGTAACTGTTAGCGGACCACCCGACTTGATTTGCTTATGGAATAAAGGGATAACCGAACCTGAGGACCCCAGAACATTACCAAACCGGACCATCGTAAATCGAGTTTTATTAACCGTAGAGATACTAGTCCTATCGCCAAATAACACCGGCCCGGCCTCTTTACTTAATGCCTGAAGAGTCAGTTCAGCGAGCCGCTTGGTACTGCCCATTACGTTGGTGGGCCGAACCGCCTTGTCGGTGGAGATCAGCACAAAGTTCGAGACGCCCGCCTGCAAAGCAGCTTGGGCTGTATTAAGAGTGCCAATCACGTTATTTAGCACACCCTCAGCAATATTGTGTTCAACCATAGGGACATGTTTATAAGCCGCGGCATGATAAACAGTGTCTACATGCCAAGATTTCATCACATCCAGAAGTTGATGCTGGTTTCGAACCGACCCTAAAATTGGCAGCAGTTTTACCGACAAGGATTCACGATTAATTCGCTGTTCAAGCTCAGAAAGAATACTGTAGAGATTAAATTCGCTATGTTCGAACAACAAAAGGGCAGTCGGACGAAGAGCCAGAATTTGTCGGCACAGTTCGGAGCCTATGGAGCCGCCTGCACCGGTGACAAGGACCACCTGCTCCTTGATGCAATGCTCAAGCAGCTCCTCTTGAGCAGGCACTGCATCGCGCCCCAACAAATCGGCAATATCCACCTCTTGAATATCATCGACCTTAACCCGCCCGCTTGCCAAGTCCATGAACCCAGGCACACTACGGACATGAAGCGGGTAACTCTCAAGCAAACCGAGGATCTCACGACGACGACCACGAGATGATGAAGGAATCGCCAGTAGAATTTCTTGCGCGCCAGTCACGTCAATCATCTGCTGAATATGCTTGGGTTTGTAGACCTGCAGTCCGGAGATAATACGACTGGCAATACTGCTATCGTCATCGATAAAGGCAACAGGACGCATGATACGCCCCATTCGCAACGCTGCGACGAGCTGATTTCCGGCAGCTCCAGCCCCGTAGATAGCTACTTTCGGCAAACCGTCATCACGATTGGTGAAAGGGACATGTTGAGCCGCAGAAAACCAATCTCCAAGGAAAAACTGACGCATTGCCAGCCGCAAACCACCAATCATGATCAAATTCAACCACCAGTAGTTGAAAATGATTGACCGAGGTACGACATTTTGATGATTACTGTACCAATAGACGACAACGCCGAGAATTAAGGATGACAGGCTGACTGCCTTAATGATTGCGATAAGAGCGTCGTTCCCGAAGTAGCGCATAACAGCGCGATACATTCCAAACCGGATAAAGAGCGGAATGGCTACCACTGGGGCACTTAGGAAGAGCCAAAGGTGTTGAGTAAAAGGATTGATCAAATCATCAACCCCCAAGCGAACAACAAATGCCATCCAGAGGGCTAGCCAGACAAGGACGATGTCTACCGTCACCTGAATAAGTCGTTTACTTCGGCGCGGAAGACCTAATAGCAAAGCTCGGAACTTATCCATACCCCTACGAACACCTCTCACCACACTTTTATTAGTCAGACACTTTGAGTGCCACATTCGCATACAATCAATACTTTACAACATCAAGCCTCAAACACCTGAGGATGGCGTCTTTTCTAACTCCCCTGCGTGAAACATTATCGCCAGGACGATTAGAGGCAAGTAGGCGATCATCAGCCCGAGCGCGCCATCAAGCCCAAACTTTGTTACGCAGATTCCGATAGGTAACAACCAAAACAGGTTGATGCCTCCCACCGCAAGCGTGATTGGCAAGTGCTTTCCAGCCATTCGCGAAGCGTACTGATAAGCATGGCTTCGGTGAGCTTCGTAAACCTTGTCTCCTCGAACCAACCGACGTAGCAGTGTAAATGTCGCATCGACAATAAACACGCCCAAGAGGATTAGCCATCCCCAGAGTAGCTGCGATGAAACCCAAGCAGCCTGTAACGAAATCATTCCCAGGGCGATACCCAAAAATCCGCTTCCTGCGTCCCCCATAAAAATACGTGCAGGAGGAAAATTCCAATAGAGAAACCCGGCAACGGCCATTGCCAGTATCAAAGGAGTCCATAAAAGCTCAGTAAACCCGCCAAGCCAGTAAAGTAAACAGGCCCCGAGGCAAGCACACAAAGCCTCAATACTAGCAATACCGTCAATTCCATCCATGAAATTGTAAAGATTTAGCATCCAGACCAAGTAAATGACCCCAAGAAGGTGTCCGACCCAACCGAGATCAACTGTCCAACCAATAACAGTGACAGAAGGAAGC